>JAIOAS010000199.1 GCA_019873725.1 Chloroflexota bacterium
CATTCGTGAAAATTCGTGTAGATTCGTGGTTTATCTTTTTAGGAGACGTCGGTGCTTGCGCACTCCAGGCCAGCATGAAAATGGCGTTCCGACTACAAGACTAACGACTATGCGACTATTTTCGAAGGAGGGTGATATGGGCAAAAACATTGTTCAGAAAATCTTGGATGCGCATCTCGTTTCCGGGGAACCGGTTCCCGGGCAAGAGGTCGCTATTCGCATTGACCAGACCTTGACGCAGGACGCGACGGGCACGATGACGTATTTGCAGTTCGAGGCGATGGGGCTGGATGCGGTCAAGGCGGAGTTGGCGGTCAGTTACGTGGATCACAACACGATCCAGATTGGCTTCGAGAACGCCGACGATCACCGCTATCTGCAAACCGTCGCGGCGAAGTACGGCATCATCTTCAGCCGCGCGGGGAACGGCATTTGCCATCAGGTGCACCTGGAACGCTTTGGGCGCCCCGGCAAGACGCTGCTCGGCGCGGATAGCCACACACCCACGGGCGGCGGCGTGGGGATGATTGCGATGGGCGCGGGTGGCCTCGATGTGGCCGTGGCGATGGGCGGCGGGCCGTTCTACATCACCTATCCGAAGGTGTGTCTAATCAAGCTGACGGGCCGGTTGCAGCCCTGGGTGAGCGCCAAGGACGTGATCCTCAAGATGCTGGAGATTTTCTCGACCAAGGGCAACGTCGGCTGGATATTCGAATATGGCGGGCCGGGCGTGGCGACGTTGAGTGTGCCGGAGCGCGCGACGATCACGAACATGGGCGCGGAGATGGGCGTCACCACGTCGGTTTTCCCCTCGGATGCGGAGACGCGCCGTTTCCTGGCTGCGCAGGGCCGTGAAGAACAGTGGATCGAACTGCTGGCCGATCCCGATGCGACGTATGACAAAATTGTGGAAGTGGACTTGAGCAGCCTCGAACCGTTGACCGCCGCACCGCATAGCCCCGGCAATGTGATGCCGGTGCGCCAGGTAGCGGGGATGCCGGTCCAGCAGGTGGAGATCGGCTCCTGCACAAATTCGTCCTACGTGGATATGGTGCGGGTGGCGCGCATCCTCAAAGGCCGCCGCGCCCATCCGGACGTGAGCTTCGCCGTCGCGCCGGGCTCGCGCCAGGTGTTGCAGATGCTGGCCCGCGACGGTTCGTTGGCCAGTCTGCTCGACGCGGGCGCGCGCATTATGGAGAGCGCGTGCGGCTTCTGCATCGGCAACAGCCAGAGTCCGCCGAGCGGCGCGGTGAGCCTGCGCACCAACAACCGCAACTTCGAAGGGCGCAGTGGCACGAAGGACGCGCAGGTGTACCTTGTCAGCCCGGAAACCGCCGCCGCCGCCGTGATTACCGGCAAGTTCACCGATCCACGCGATCTGGGATTGGCGTATCCGCAGGTGGACATGCCGGAACGCTTCTTCATTGATGACAGTATGTTCATCTTCCCGGGGGCGCGGTCAGAGACCGGCCCAAGCGCGGGTGAAGCGGAAATTTATCGCGGTCCAAACATCGGCGAGCCACCCAAGAACGCGCCGCTACCAGCCGAGATCAAAGGCCAGGCAACGATCAAAGTCGGCGACAAGATCACCACCGATCACATTATGCCGGCCGGACAACTGCTCAAGTATCGTTCCAACGTGCCGAAGTACGCCACTTACGTCTTCTCGCCGGTGGACGAGACCTTTGCCGCGCGCGCCGCCGCCAACCGCGACGCAGGCATCCACAACATCATCATCGCCGGGGAAAGCTACGGGCAAGGCTCCAGCCGCGAGCACGCCGCGCTGTGTCCGATGTACCTGGGCGTCAAAGCCGTCATCGCCAAGAGCTTCGAGCGCATCCACATCGCCAATCTCATCAACTTCGGCATCGTGCCGCTCACCTTCGTCAACCCGGCGGATTATGACCGTATTCAAACCGGCGACGAGCTGGTTATCCCCGATATTCGGGCTGCGCTTGGGGAAAAAGCCCCGATTTCTGTGGAAAACCGTACACAAGGTGTGGAAATCCCCGTTGAAGCGAACCTTTCGGAACGGCAGGTGAAGATTCTGCTGGCGGGTGGGTTGTTGAATACGGTTGCGGGAGTCTGAAATGAGTCCCAAAGTGCTCGAAACTGGCTCGCTTATTTTCTGGTTTCACAGCTACGATGCTCTTCATGAAGAGCGCGCCAGTATTCATGTTGGCAAAGGTTCCCAGGACGATTATAATGACGCAAAGGTTTGGCTGGAGCCAACTGTAGAAGTTGCCCATCCAGGACGTTCATTGAAACGTTATGAGTTACTTCGGGCGCTCAAGATAATCGCGCAGAATCAGCAGTATTTGCAGGAGCAATGGTATGTATACAGCGGACGAAATCGTTGAAGAGCAGGTTGAGGTAAAATGGTTTGAAGTACAATATCCTATTTCCGCTTATACGTTCCCGCAAGAGGCGTTGATAGATCAAGTCAGTTTTGATGAAACTTACATTCACATTACGCTCACTGACGGACGTATCCTTTCGATACCTTTGTGGTGGATACCAACGTTATATAATGCCCCGCGTGAGGAACTCGAAAAGTATACAGTCAACCAGAGTCGCACGATGATAATCTGGGACCCGGATAAGTGCGCGATCAACGATGAGTTGCGGGTGGCGGATTATTTGGGGACAAATGCATAATGGTGCTGAAGAAGCGTAGAACCTGGCTATATGGATGAGTTGTCGAAGATGACTTTATTCGACATGCATCTTGAGCCGTTGGCCGCGATTGAGCAACTCGATCAGGCTTTAGCACAACATTTTGACGGCAAATTTGTTGTGCAAACTGCGCTTACCCGTTCGTTGGTCAGTTTTCAGGCTAATAAAGCGCGTCCGGTGTATCGCTGGTATAAATACAAAGAGGCGTTTTCGGCGGCGTTGGTGGAGTATTTTCTCCGTCAATACAAGATTGAGCGCGGCGTGCTGTTGGACCCTTTCGCCGGCAGTGGGGTGGCCTTGTTTGCTGCGACTGCATTGGGACTTGATGCGGAAGGCATTGAGCTGTTGCCTATCGGACAACAAATCATTGCAACTAAACAACTACTTGAATCGGCGTTCACGTCTGAGGACTTTGCTGCATTACAACGATGGGCCACCACGCCGGTTTGGGAACTGACCGACGAAAAAGGGATTTTGCCTGAATTGCGTATCACGCGGGGCGCCTATCCTGTTGAGACTCAAGAGGCGCTGGAAAAATATCTTGTTGCGTATCAACAAGAAAATGAGCGTGTGCAGACCGTTTTGCGTTTTGCGCTGCTGTGTGTGCTGGAATCTATCAGCTATACACGTAAGGATGGGCAATACCTGCGCTGGGATTATCGCGCGGGACGCAAGAGCGGCAAAAAACCGTTCAACAAGGGTGAAATCTTGCGCTTTGAGGTAGCGATACAAGAAAAACTTCAGGAAATTCTGAGCGATCTTGCTCCGCCAGCGCAACCGGGCTTGTTTCCAGGCGACGCAGCAGCCGGGAAACTGGTTTTGCACAGTGGTTCGTGTTTGAAGATTCTACCGCGCCTGCCGTCCGAGCATTACGATGTGGTACTGACGTCGCCGCCCTACTGCAATCGGTACGATTACACCCGCACTTACGCGCTTGAATTGGCGCTGCTTGGGGTGGATGAATCGGGATTACGCAAGTTGCGTCAGGATATGCTCAGTTGCACCGTCGAAAACCGCGCCAAGGATTTGCTCAAGCTTAATCCGCAATGGAGCGCGGCTATTGCGGCGGCTGATGAACAGGAACTCTTGCAAGCGATCTTGCATTATCTGAACGCACAAAAAGCTGCCGGCGCATTGAACAACGATGGCATCCCGCGTATGGTTAGGGGCTACTTCTATGAAATGGCCTGCGTCATTGCCGAGTGCGCGCGTGTGCTCAAGCCGGGCGCGCCATTGATGATGGTCAACGACAATGTGCGCTATGCCGGCGTCAGCATTTCGGTGGATATGATTCTCTCTGCTTTGGCCGAACAACTGGGTTTTCAGGTGGAAAATATCCTCGTGTTGCCCAATGGCAAAGGCAACAGCAGTCAGCAGATGGGAGAGCATGGACGCGAGGTTTTGCGGAAGTGTGTGTATGTGTGGAGGAAAATATGAATTTATCATCGTCGCGTCCCTTTCAGGCTCATCTGCGATCGAGCGATGATCTGGTAACGACTTATGCCGCTACTCGCGCCGGATTTGTCGCTTTAGCGTTGGAGAAAAACCGTCGGGCTACACCTTATGTGGCAGAGGCGCGGGCGCTTCAAACGGCGGCTTCTTCAGCGCAGACCCCGCTTGATTTGCTCAACATCACGGGCATTGAATCTGGGCTGCTCACGGCTGCCGGGCTATCGGATAAAGCGTGCAATCATTTGACTGCGCAAGACAAAACGGAAGCTATCCGGGGATTGATTGAAAACTTCCTTGAACCGGCAGGGGATAAGTTCGTCGAAGAATTGGTTTTTCGTTTTTTGCTCACACGTGGCGATACGTTGGGCGGTTCAATGCGTAATATCGGTGGCGCATTGGCGCAAAGAAAGCTAACTCGCGTTCTTCTTTCGACATTGACAATCGCTGGAATCCCCTATTGCTGGCAACATACCAAAACTCGTCATTGGGTAGAAATGAGCGATGACGATGCCGATATTGAGCTTTCCCTCCGGGGTTTAAGTTGGCATAACGCAAGCGGCCCGCGCACACTCATCTATAATTTGGCTGTTCCATTGGTCAAAAACAACGTGGACATCAGCTTATTCAACCTCGCGCCTGCTGAATTACAAGCGACTGCCTACAAAGTAGCTAACACGTATCTCGCATTGGGCGAACTTAAAGGCGGCATTGATCCCGCCGGCGCCGATGAGCATTGGAAAACAGCGCGTTCCGCGCTAGACCGCATCCGCACAGCTTTCGCTGATACGGACACGTTACCGCACCTCTTTTTCATCGGCGCGGCCATTGAGAAAAAGATGGCAGGTGAAATTTGGCAACAGTTGGAAACTGGCGGCCTTGCAAACGCGGCCAATCTGAATGAAGAAAATCAGTTGGCCTCTCTTGCACGGTGGTTATGTACGTTATGAGGTAGTGACGCAAGTGAAGAGTGAAACGTCGGGTGAAATAAACAAATCCAGATTATAATAATCGTGATTTGTTTAGCTATGTGAAAGTAAGGAGATGACGCGATGATTGATAAAAATGAAATCCAACGCGTAGCAACACAAATTGGTAGATACGCCGACGCAGAACGTGTCGTGCTATTTGGCTCTTATGCCAAAGGCAGCGCCCATGAAGCAAGCGATGTGGATTTATTGATCGTCGCGGAAAGCGATCTTCCACGTTTTAAGCGCAGCCGCGATCTCTATAACCTTTTTCGTCCCTATCCTTTTGCAATGGATCTGGTCGTGTATACCCCGGCAGAGATTGAAAAGGGACTGCAATCTCCACTTTCTTTTATCTCGACAGTTTTAAGAGAAGGGGGTTGTGGTTTATGAACGGTGATATTGAAATCGCTCGACAATGGGTAGCGAAAGCAGAGGGCAATCGCCGCCAATAACGCATGACCTGCTTTTGCTTCTTGAGAGAGTGCGGTTTTTTGATGCAGAAGCGGAACGGCTACGCGAGCATTTGGCTTTGCTGATGCCTTATGCTGTTGAAATTCGTTATCCTGATGATTGGTTTATGCCTTCGGCGGAAGATACAGTAGAAGCCAGGGCGGCTGCAAGAGTTGTTATGGAGTGGTTGAAGGAAGCCAGTCCTATTTTATTTGAAAAACTTTAACAAAACAGGAGAAAATCATGGAAAAAATACACGTCAAAACGCCACTGGTCGAAATGGACGGCGACGAGATGACGCGCATCATCTGGCAGATGATCAAGGATGAGCTGCTGACGCCGTACCTGGATATGCAGACCGTGTACTTCGATCTCGGTCTGAAACACCGCGACGATACGGACAATCAAGTCACGTTCGACGCGGCGCACGCCACCGCCGAGTACGGCGTGGCGGTGAAGTGTGCGACGATCACGCCCAATCAGGAGCGCGTGGCCGAGTATGGCCTCAAGAAGGAATGGCCTAGCCCCAACGGGACGATCCGCGGCATCCTCGACGGTACCGTCTTCCGCGCGCCGATCATCCTGCGCAACATTCACCCGATGGTGCGCACCTGGCAGAAGCCGATTATCATCGGGCGTCACGCCTATGGCGACGTCTACCGCAACCAGGAGTACAAGGTGCCGGGGCCGGGCAAGGCGGAGTTGGTCTTCACCCCGGCAAATGGCGGCGAGCCGGTGCGCCTGACCATCCACGAGTTCAAGGGGCCGGGCGTGATCCAGGGCATCCACAACACCGAAAAATCCATCCGCAGCTTCGCCCGCGCCTGCATCCAGTACGCGATCAGCCAACGGATCCCGTTGTGGTTCGCGGCGAAGGACACGATTTCCAAGACCTATCACTCGTTCTTCCGCGACATCTTCCAGGAGGAAGTGGAGGCTCACAAGGCCGAAATGGACGCCGCCGGCGTCGAGTATTTCTACACGCTGATTGACGACGCCGTCGCGCGCGTCATCCGCCACGAGGGCGGCTTCCTGTGGGCCTGCATGAACTATGACGGTGACGTGATGAGCGATATGCTGGCAACCGGCTTTGGCAGCCTCGCGCTGATGACGTCGGTGCTGGTGAACCCGGACGGCATTATGGAATTCGAGGCGGCGCACGGCACGGTGCAGCGCCACTATTACGCGCACTTGCGCGGCGAGAAGACCTCTACCAACTCCACGGCCTCCATTTTCGCCTGGACGGGCGGCCTGGCGCGCCGCGGTGAGCTGGACGGGACGCCGGAGGTGGTGGACTTCGCCAAGAAGCTGGAAGCCGCGGTCATCGAGACCATCGAGGGCGGCGAGATGACCAAAGACCTCACCCTGCTCTGCGATCCACCTGTCGACCACTACCTCACCACCGAAGGCTTCATCCACGCTGTCCGCGCTAAACTGGACGCGAAACTGGCTTAACGGATGTTATTTTCTGTCAGCAGATTAAGCAGATTTAGCGGATTATGCTTTTAATCAATTAAAATCTGCTTAATCTGCTAAATCTGCTGATGAAAGAGGTTAACTATGGCACGACGAGCAATACGCGAATACGATGCAAAGCGCCTGTTGGCGCGCTATCTGCCCGATTATCTGCCCGGCTTCAGCTATCCGGGCAAAATTGTCCTGGTGGAGGCCGATACGGACTGGGATCGCCTGGCGGCCGACCACCCGTGGCTGCTCACCGACCGGCTGGTTGTCAAACCGGATCAACTGTTCGGCAAGCGGGGCAAGCACGGGCTGTTGGGGCTGAACCTCGATTTTGCCGGCGCGAAAGCATGGATCACCGCGCGGATGCACAAAGAAGTGACCGTCGGTAAGGTCACGGACAAGCTCACGGTCTTTATGATCGAGCCGTTTGTCCCCCACGACCAGGACGACGAGATGTTCATCGCCATCCGCACGGAGCGCGAACGCGATGTCATCTATTTCTCGCTGAAGGGCGGTATTGACATCGAAGAAAACTGGGATTCGGTGGTGCAGATCGGCGTGCCGGTGCTCGGCAGCATCGAAAACGTGGACATCGCCGGGCAGTTGCCCGATTTTGAGGGCAAGGATGCGGCAGTGGCCTTCATCACGGCGCTCTACAAGTTTTTTGTGGATTTGGCCTTCACGTATTTGGAAATCAATCCTGTGGCCCTCGTCCACAACACCGTCATCCCGCTTGACTTTGTGGGGCAGGTGGACGATACCGCGGCCTTCGAAGCCGGGCGCAAGTGGGGGGAACTCCCTTTCCCACCGGCCTTCGGGACGCATTATTCGTTGGAAGAGGCGTACATCCGCAGTCTGGACGAGAAAGGCGGCTCCAGCCTCAAGCTGACGGTGCTCAATCCCCAGGGCCGCGTCTGGCCGATGATCGCCGGCGGCGGGGCCAGCGTCATCTACGCGGATACCGTCACCGATCTGGGCTTCGCCGACGAACTGGCCTGCTACGGCGAATATTCCGGCAACCCCACCACCGACGAAACCCGCGAGTACGCCCGCACGCTGCTCGACTTGATGACGCGCCATCCCGATCCGCAGGGGCGGCCCAAATTCCTGCTCATCGGCGGCGGCATCGCCAACTTCACCGACGTCGCCAAGACCTTCACCGGTATCGTGGATGCGCTGCGCGAATACAAAGCGCGCTTGCAAGAGAACAATGTCCACATCTATGTGCGGCGCGGCGGTCCCAACTACCAGGAGGGGCTGGCGCTGATGCGCAAATTGGGCGAGGAACTTGGGGTGCCTATCGAGGTCTACGGGCCGGAGACGCACATGACGCGCATTGTTTCAATGGCATTGGCTGAAGGGAGATAGGTGATGAGCAAACCCTGGTATATCCTTTTTGATCGTTCGACAACCTCAATCATTTATGGGATGCAGACGGCTGCCATCCAGCGTATGCTGGATTTTGACCACCTCTGTCGTCGTCCGACACCATCCGTCGCCGCCATTGTCAATCCGACGGGCGAACCCGGTTTCCACCGTCCCTTCTTTGGCAGCCGCGAGGTGATGATCCCCATCTACACCACCCTGGCCGAAGCCGCTGCCGCGCACCCGGAAGCCGATGTGATGATCAACTTTGCCAGTTTCCGCTCGGCGTTTGCCTCGACGATGGAGGCTCTGGCCCTGCCGAACATTCGCACCGTGGCCGTGATCGCCGAGGGCGTGCCGGAGCGTCAATCGCGCATCATGGCCGCCAAAGCAAGGCAACTGAACAAGGTCATCATCGGCCCGGCAACGGTGGGCGGATTGGCGGCGGGCGCGTTCAAGATCGGCAACACCGGTGGTCCGCCGGATAATATCATCGAAGCCAAGTTACACCGCCCCGGCAGCGTGGGCTACGTGGGCAAGAGCGGCGGCCTCACCAACGAAACCTTTAACATCGTCGCGCGCAACGCCGACGGCATTTTTGAAGGCATTGCTATCGGCGGTGATGCCTATCCAGGCTCGCGGCTGATTGATCATTTGCTGCGCTATGAGGCCAACCCCGCCATTAAGATGCTCGTCTGCCTGGGTGAGTTGGGCGGTGACGAGGAATATGCCATCGTGGACGCGCTCAAAGACGGGCGCATTACCAAGCCGCTCGTGATCTGGGTGACGGGCACCTGCGCCAAAGTTTTCCCCACGAGTGTGCAGTTTGGGCACGCCGGCGCGAAGGCCGGCGGCGCGGCGGAGACCGCCGATGCGAAAAACGCGGCGCTGCGCGAAGCCGGCGCCATCGTACCGGATTCCTTCGATACTTTCGGCGACAAAATCCGCGAGGTCTACGAAAAGTTGCTGGCGGAAGGGAAAATCACGCCCATCGAGGAGCCAACGCCTCCGCCGATGCCGATGGATTACGCGGTGGCGGTGCGCCAGGGCCTGATCCGCAAGCCCACCAACTTTATCTCCACCATCTCCGACGACCGGGGCGAGGAACTGACCTACAACAAAATTCCCATCACCGAGGTCATCGCGCGTGAGATGGGCATCGGCGGCGTCATCGGCCTGCTGTGGTTCCAGCGCGAGTTGCCGGAATACGCCCGGCGCTTCATTGAGCTGGCGCTGGTGATTACGGCGGATCACGGCCCGGCGGTCAGCGCGGCGCACAACGCGATTGTGGCGGCCCGCGCCGGCAAGGACCTCATCTCCTCGCTGGTAAGCGGCCTGCTGACCAT
>JAIOAS010000200.1 GCA_019873725.1 Chloroflexota bacterium
AGTGTAGTCGTCAGACACATATTGCACCGCAGAGAGTGCAGAGTCCACAGAGATGCTATGGATTTCTCCGCGCTCTCAGCGAACTCAGCGGTGAAAATAACCTGGTCGGGATATTCAGTATCTTTCTTGTTGATCAGTACAGAAAAAGAGGAAATATATACTAAACGCACACTAAAAATTCACCACAGAGACACGGAGAACACAGAGAAACCCATATAAAAAACCCCGTGTCCTCTGTATCTCCGTGGTAAAATGGAAAATTCACTGTGCGGTTAGTATAGATGCCCGCTCTACCCAAGCCGGCTGTTCACCGTCCCGGTTAGTTGATTATCACCGCAACGTTCCACGGAGGAAATGATAACTTCAGCGATTAACAATCAGCCGTCAGCTTTATCCTGGTTGATAGCTGACGGCTGATAGCTGAACCGTTGACCGCTTACCGCGAACCTTGCAGGCGCGGGTCGAGCACGTCGCGCAGGGCGTCGCCCACCAGATTCCACGAGAGCACGAACAGCACCAGCGTCACACCGGGGTACATGATGATGTACCAGTATTCCCGCAACTGCGTCATCCAGTCGCGGGCAAAGGAGAGCAACTGCCCCCAGTCGGCAAAGCCCACTTCCGCGCCGATGCCGAGGAAGCTCAGCCCGGCAAAGGTAATCGCGTAACTGCCGATGCGCATCGAAGCCAACACCAGCGTGGGGAAAATGGCATTCGGCAGGACATGGCGGAACAAAATGCGGCTGTCGCGCACACCGATCACGCGCGCCGCCAGGACGTACTCCCGTTCCCGCAGCGAGAGAATATCGCTGCGCAGCAGGCGCGCAAAGCCCATCCAGCTAAAGACAATCAACGCGATCATGGGCGCTAACAAGCTTTTGCCCAGCCGGGGCGTCAACACCGCCGACAACGTCATGGCCGTCAGCAGGAAGGGGAAGGCCATAAACAGATCCGTGATGCGCATAAAGACCATATCCACCCATCCGCCATAGTAGGCCGAAATGGCCCCGATCGTTATCCCGATCAACGCGCCACACAGGGTAATGGTCAGACCGGCAAACAGCGCGGTGCGCGTTCCCCAGATCACGCCGTAATAGATGTCCCACTGCCCACTGGCGGTACCCATCAAATGCACCCATTGATCCTTGCCGGTCACAGCCTTCCACCAGAACGGTAGCGGCGGCTGGCGTGATTTCCATTCGCTGCCGGGCGGTTTAGGGACGTCTCCGTACCCATCGCGGGGAATGTTGTATGGGTTGCTATTGGGTAACGGGGGCGCTAGAATCGGTGCAGCAGCGGCGATAAAGAAAAACAACCCTAACAGAATTAACCCCGCCACCGACATCGGATTGGTGACCAGCCCCTTCAACGTGCGGTAAACATCATGACCGAGCCACCGCTCCAGCCAGTTGGGGGGGCGGCGCGTTCTCGGCGCTAAAGTCGGCATAGGTATTTCTTGTGCGGTCATTGCCATGTCTCCTCAAATCTAATCCAGCCGGACGCGCGGGTCAATATAGGCATACAGAATATCCACCACCACGTTGGCCAACACCAGGATCAGCCCGTTGAATAACACAAACGCCAACACGGTGACGACATCCAATTGCGAAGCAGCTCTGGCAGCAGCGGCGCCCATGCCCGGATAATTGTACACTGTCTCAATAATGACGACGCCACTCAACAACCCGACAACGGTACCGCCGCCCAGCGTCACGACCGGCATCAAAGCGTTAGGCAACGCGTGTTGGCGGATGACCGTGCGCTCGCTCAACCCCTTGGCGCGCGCCGTCGTGATGTAGTCCTGGCGCAGCGTCTCCAACATCGAAGAGCGCGTCACCCGCAAGGTCAGCGCCCACCACAGGTACGCCAGCGTAATCACCGGCAACACCATGTGGCGCAGCGCGTCAAGGAAGATGTCGATACGCAGGTTCAACAGCGCATCGATGGTGATCAGACTGGTATAGTTACGAAATTCTGGGGACATGATGATCTTATTCGCCCAATCGGAAACTCGCCCCGGTGGGAACCAGCCCGTCCCCGCATAGAAGGCCATCAACAGAAGCAAACCAAAGACGAAATCAGGGAACGACCACCCCACGATACCAAAAATACGCACGATATGGTCGGCCAGTTTGTTGTGTTTGACAGCGCCGATCACCCCCAGTAAGATGCCGCCGGCAATCACCGGGACCACGCTGTACAATGTCAATTCCAGGCTGGCGGGAAAGCGCCGCGCCAGCAATTCGGCCACCGGTTGAGAGGCGGTGCGCGAATAACCCAGGTCACCGCGCAAAATCCCCCCCACGTGCTCCACCGTGGTCACCCCATTTTCTGTAGTGGTTACGGTGGTGCCGAACAACCAGCGCCAATACTGCACATACCAGGGTTTGTCCAAACCGTACTTTTTGATGATGCCTTGAAGCACGCGCTCATTGCGGGGCACATCCCGCACATACAGCGCGGTGCGTTCCACTGGTGTCAACGCCATCAGCATCAAAAAGATCAAGACGGTCACGCCGAACAGCAAGAAAGGTACCATAATGAGTCGGCGAATAATGTAGTTGATCATACTTTCCTCCCGAGAGGCAGGAGAGAGCGCGTTAAACGCTCTCTCCTGCGCAGGGTTGAGCCGTAGGCGCTACAAAGCACCTACGGCTGGTTAGTTTACTGCTTGGTCAGTGTGTAGTAGCGGGAATCCCACCCGTAGATGGGGTTGTAGTAGTAGCCGCCCATCCAACGCTGCCAGTAGCTGCGTGTGGTCACCACAGCGCCGCGGATGGCGATCGCGTTTTCGTAGTCCACCTGGGTGATTTGCTTGTAGATCTCGGCGCGCTTGGCTTCGTCGGTCTCGGCCACACCTGCCATCACCATTTCGTTGAACATGTCCCACATTTCCTGGGGCAGATTCTGGCGGCCGGCGTAGGTACCGATCAGGAAGGGCTGCGCCCAGTTGTGCGGGTCGTGCAGGTCTTCGATCCAGCCGCTGACGGCCACCGGCAGGCGGCTGTTGCGGAACTCGGCCAGGTAGGTCGGCCACGGCAGGGCGATGATCTCCAGCCGGAACTTGCCATCGATGCTGGCAAAGTTGTTCTGCAGAATCTGGGCGATGGTCTGGCGGGTCACGTTACCCGTGTTGTAGGCGATTTGTAGCCGGAAGCCCTTCTCCCAAACCTGACCATCCCAGGCCAGTTGCAGTTCTTCCTTGCACTTGTCCATATCGAAGGCATACTTCGGCCCGTTGACGTCATAGCCGATCATGCCGGGGATTAGGGGGCCGGAGACCTGGACAGCTTCGCCGGCCAGCGCTTCCCGAATGTAGCTATCGAAGTCAAAGCAGTAGTTGAAGGCCTTGCGGATGTGAATATCGTTGAAGAAATCCGCGGGGATGCCGTTGCCGTCCAACTGACCGCTCCCCACGTAGGGGTTGCCACCCTCAACGTTGAGATCGAAGGTGAAGAAGACGTCGGTGCGGGAGACATCCGGTGCACCCTTGAACAGGCGCAGCGGCTGATCGCTCTTGACCTCGCAGTCGAAGCCGGCCGTCTCGAGATTGTACTCGCACCACTCACCCACGAGCGGATCGACCTGGGAGATATTGCCGCGCGGCACGCTGACAATATCCGCATCACCGGCCTGCAGCATGGCAAAGCGGGTGCCCCATTCGCTCACACCCTTGAGCACGATGCGCTCGATGCTCGGCTTGGTCGGAAGTCCCACGTCCACCGGCTCGGTGCGCCACCAGTTGGGATTCATCACCAGAACTTTTTCTTCACCGGGCGTCCAGCTTTCCAGCATATAGGGGCCGGTGCCGTTCACTTTGTCGCGGATGGGGCTGGTTTCGGAGGTGACACCATAGTAATTCTGCCAGGTGGCGCAGTCGCCATCCCAGGTACCATTCTCAATGGCCCAATCCTTATCCAGGATGGACCCCCAGCTCTGCGCCAGGGTGGCCAGGAACGGCCCCCACGGGGTCGCCAGCTTCATGGTCACGGTGCCGGCGGCATCGTCATACTGAATGGCATCCACCACTTTTTGGCAGGCTTCTGCCAGTTTGGCGGGATCGGCGGCCTTCAGGGCCTCCGGGTCATCGTCCAACGTACCTTCGGGGTCCACCAGCTCGGCCACATCGTAGATGCCGATGCCAAAGAACGGCTCGGTGAACAACCACTGCGGAGAGTTGGTTCCACCCTGCAACAAACCGCGCCGCAGGCTATAGGCGACGTCTTCGGGGGTCAGGTCGGCGCCGTTGTGGAATTTCACGCCCTTGCGGATGTTGAAGGTGTAGGTCTTGCCATCGTCGGAGACAGTCCAATCGGTGGCCAGAGCGGGCACGAACTCGGTCGCGGAAGCGCCCTTGTAGGTGACCAGTTGGTCGTAAACGTTGAGAATGACGGCATCACCATCGCTCTCGTAGTTCCAGGCCGGATCCAAGGTGTCGATGTTCTCACCGATGGAAACAAACACCATGGTGTTCGGATCGGCGGACTTGAATTCCACCGGCTTCACCGGCTCCGGCGTCGCGGTTACGACAACCTCTTTCGTCTCGATAACGGTGATGGTCTCACCCTCTTTCTCGACGATTTTTTCTACCGTCTCGACGACTTTAATCACCTCGGGGGTGGGTGTCGTACAGGCGGCCAACACCATGCCGGCAATAATCAACAAGCCAGCGACAGGCCACAATAGTTTCTTAAACACGTTCGTCCTCCTTCAAACTAAGAATTTTTAATGGGAGATTACCTGCTAAAATAGTAAAGTTAACTTCCTTGTCTCGCTGCACATCACCTCCTCTCGTGAAACGCAAAGCCTATCCTTATTGCAGGCTCTGCGTTGCCGGTGTCACAAAATGGCACGCACAGAAATGGCCCGGCTCCACTTCGATGAACGCCGGTTCTTCTTGTTCGCAAATATCCTGCACTTGCGGACAGCGGGTGCAGAAGTTGCAGCCTTTCGGAGGGTTCGCCGGACTGGGCAAGTCTCCCTCCAACAGGATGCGCTGCCGGCTTTCCTCAATCACGGGGTCAGGCACGGGAATCGCAGAGAGCAACGCTTGCGTGTAGGGGTGCAGGGGCCTGGCGTATAGCGCGTCCCGATCCGTCAACTCCACAATCTTCCCCAAATACATCACCGCGACCCGATCGCTGATGTGCCGCACCATACTCAAGTCGTGCGCAATGAAGATATACGTGAGACCCAACTCCTCCTGCAAGTCCTCCAGCAGGTTCACCACTTGCGCCTGGATGGAAACATCCAGCGCCGAGATTGGCTCGTCGCAGATGATCAAGTCTGGGTTGAGGGCCAGGGAGCGCGCCAGGCCGATGCGCTGGCGCTGCCCGCCGGAAAATTCGTGCGGATAGCGCACCATAAAATCGGGATTCAGTCCTACCAATTGCAACAAGTGCGCCACTCGCTCACGGCGTTCCTCTTTGTTGGCTAACCGGAATACTTCCAACGGTTCGCCGACGATTTTCAACACGCTCATGCGGGGGTTTAACGAGGCATAGGGGTCCTGGAAAATCATCTGCATACTGCGGCGCATCTCGCGCATCTCATTGGCGCGTAAGGTCGCCAGGTCTTGTCCCTTGAAAATCACGTGTCCGGCAGTCGGCTCGTAAATGCGGATGATCGTGCGCCCGGTCGTGGTCTTGCCGCAACCGCTTTCTCCTACCAGCCCCAGGGTTTCCCCGCGATACACATCAAAACTGACGTCATCGACGGCTTTGACATCGCCAATATGACGTTGAAAGACCCCCCGTCTAATGGGGAAATACTTCTTCAATCCCTCGACATGCAGTAAAACTTCCCGGGTCTCACTGCCGGTGTTGATCGCTTCAGCCATCGTTATACCCTCCTCACCTTGTCTTTTTCCCAGCACGCGGCGGTGTGCCCCAGACCAACCTCTTCCAGCGACGGCGTCTCTTTGAAGCAACGAGGCGTCTGGTATTGGCAACGCGGGGCGAAGGCACAACCTGGCGGCAGCCCGACCAAATCCGGCGGCTCACCGGGAATCGAAAAGAGGCGAGCGGAAGTCCGCCCGCCATGGCTTGGCAGCGATCCTAACAGACCGACAGTATAGGGATGATGGGGGTTGGCGTAAATCTCCTTGACGGGGCCGCTCTCGATGATGCGGCCGGCGTACATCACATTCACCCGTCGCGCCAGCCCGGCGACCACGCCCAGGTCGTGCGTGATCCAGATCACCGTCATCCCGAACTTGTGTTGCAGGCGCTTGACCAGATCTATAATCTGCGCCTGGATGGTCACATCCAATGCCGTGGTCGGCTCATCGGCGATCAGAATGCTGGGATCGCACGACAGGCCCATCGCAATCATCGCGCGCTGCCGCATCCCACCGGAAAACTGATGTGGGTAATCATCGACGCGCTGGGCGGCTTCAGGGATGCCCACCAGCGTCAGCAGCTCCACCGTACGCTCGCGCGCGCTCGCTTTATCCATACCCTTGTGTAACATCAGGGCCTCCATAATCTGGAAGCCCACCGTTTTCACCGGATTCAGTGACGTCATCGGATCTTGAAAAATCATGGCGATTTCGGCGCCGCGCACTTTGCGCATGTCATCGTCGCTCAGCTTCAACAAGTCCCGGCCTCGAAAAATGACCTCGCCACCGGCAATCTCACCGGGCGGGATCTGAATCAGGCGCATGATGGAAAGCGCGTGAACGCTTTTCCCACAGCCACTTTCTCCCACCACACCCAACGTGTCCCCCTCATTCAACGTGTAGGAGACGTCGTTTACAGCATGGACGACACCATCTTCTGTATGAAAACGCGTGGTCAAGTTCTTTACTTCAAGTAGATGTTGTGTACCGGCCATAAAATTCCTCGTTTGTGAAACGCCCAAGATTAACTCCGGACAAATGGCATGTCAGAGTCATCAAATCCACATCGTAAAGAAGATCAATGGAGGGAATTGAGTTGGGCCAGATATAAATTACCTTACCTGAAATATGTATTTACCTCATAGCACGATTATAAAAACATTCCCTTTTTTTGCAATCGCAATCCCCAGGCCTGCGAAGCACGCTTCACGCCCTGACGCTACAAGTATAGCACAAATTCCAGCAAGGACAGCCATACACGCCGATGGGAGTGCATTTCAGAATGGGGGCAACTTTTCTTAAATTACACCGCAGAGCACGCAGTGTCCGCAGAGTTACCAGAAATTTCTCCGCGTTCTCAGCGAACTCTGCGGTTAAATCATGCGTTTATCTGGCTTTTTCCCGCGAACTGAAATGCACCCCGCCGATGGTACACGCGCGCCCCTTGCCAAGCCTCCCGTCTTGAGTAGACTATCTCCAGAAAGACGATTCAAAATCGGTATCTATATTACTCGAAAAACATGGGAAACGTTCAACTATTCTCGGAGGAATTATGCCCTACTGCGAACTCAACGGTACGCAACTGTATTACGAAACCCTTGGCAAGGCGCGAACCGACCGGCCTCCGCTGCTGCTCATCCATGGCGCAACCGGCACGGGCGCAGCCGAATGGGGACACATCGCGCCCTTGCTCGCCCGCGACTATCACGTTATCGTCCCCGATTGCCGGGGGCACGGGCGCAGCCCCAATCCACAGCACACCTATCGCTTCGCCGAAATGGCGGACGACCTGGCGGCCTTGATCCGCGCGTTAGGGCATCCACGCGCGCACGTCATCGGTCACAGCAACGGTGGGAACGTGGCCCTGACGTTGCTGCTGGAACACCCGGATACAGTGCAGTGCGCCGTGTTGCAAGCCGCCAATGCCTACGTCAGCGACGACCTGCGCGCCCGCGAGCCGGCCGTCTTCGACCCGGAGCGCATCGCCCGCGAAGACCCGGCCTGGCTGGAGGCGCTCACCACACGCCATGCCGCCCTCGGCCCGGAGTACTGGCGCGAGTTGCTCCGCCTGACCCTGGCGGAAACCATCAGCGCGCCCAATTACACCGCCGCCGACCTGGCGCAGGCGCGGCGCCCCGTCCTTGTCATCGAGGGCGCAGAGGATCCGGTGAACGCTCCCGCGCAGCACGGTCGTTTCATCGCCCGTGCCATCCCCGATGCGGAATTGTGGACGCCGGCCGGCATTGCCCACAACGTTCACCACGATGCGCCTTTCCTCTGGTGGGAGCGGGTGCTGGATTTCCTGGGGCGGCGCGGCGACGACGCTAACGACGCCCTCTACCGCCTCAAGCAGGCGCGCTATCGTGATGGGCGCGAGACGGTCTTCGCCGTGCGCGTGACGTGGGAAGCCAGAGCGCCGCGCGTTGCCGGTCGCGTGTTGGAAGCAGCACAGCGCGCGGCAGCCCTGGAAACGCTCGCGCCGCATGTGGCGACGCCGCCACAAGACGCCATCCAGGTACTGCTCACTGGGGAGACACCCTGGGCGCTTGTCAACCGCGCCGTCACCGACCTGCGCCGCACACCCGATGACAACGCAGAGCGGGTGTCGCAGGCCCGCCTGGGCGAAGCCGTGCGCCTCCTGGAGGAACGCGACGGTTGGGCCTACGTGCAGATGACGCACGACGGCTACCTGGGCTGGCTGCATCAGGCGGCCCTGTGGCGTGGCGAGGCTGCCACAGTCCAGGATTACCTGGCCCAATCCGGCATGTGGGTGAGCGTGCCCCTGGCGCGGCTCTATGCCGCCCCTACTCCCGATGCGCCGCTACTCGGCCAGTTACCGCTCGGCGTGAAGCTGCCCTACGCCGGGGACGCCGGGCGCTTCACGGCAGTGCGCCTGCCTGACGGCAGCGTGGGCTACGCGCTCACCAGCGAGATCAGGCCACCGGAGGAGCGCCTTACCCCGGATGCCGCCGGGATTGACGCCGCGCTTGGCCTGCTCCGTGTCATGATCGGCGTGCCGTACTTGTGGGGTGGGCGCACGCCTTTCGGCTTCGATTGCTCCGGGCTGTCACAAACCTTCTACGGGCTGCTGGGGGTACGTATCCCCCGCGACGCCGACCAACAATTCCACGCCGGACAACCGGTCACGGAGACCCCAGAACCGGGCGATCTGTACTACTTCGGCTATCCAGGCGAAGAACGACCGCGTGTCACCCATGTCGGCATCGCGCTGGGCGACGACGGCTTCATCCACGCCACCGGCCGCACGTGGTGTATCACGATCAACCATTTTGCGCCCGATGCGCCGGACTACAACGCCTGGCTGCACACCCACTGTCTGGGCGTCCGCCGCTTCCGCTGATCCACAAGCCAGACTACCCGACTAACGACTATTGGACTAACGACTATCCGACTATCAGGAGGATTTGATGAAGCTGAGTTGGGAAGCATTACCATTGGATTTGCGCACCACCTTCCGCATCGCCCACGGCGCCAGCGACCGGCGTGATAATGTGCTCGTCCGTCTGGATGAGGGGCTGGGCGAGGCGGCGGCGGTGGCGTACCACGGCGAGACACAGGCAGGCATTATGGCCTATCTGGCCGCCGTGGGCGATATTGGGGAAGACGATCCGTGCCTGCTGGAAGACATTTTGGCGCGATTGCCGGCCGGGTCGGCGGCGGCGCGCGCGGCAATCGACATCGCGCTGCATGACGTGTGGGGCAAACGCCTGGGCCAGCCGCTCTACCGGCTGTTCGGCCTGAACCCGGCCCGCGCGCCGCTCACCTCGTTCACCATTGCTATGGCCGCGCCGGAGGCGATGGCGGAACAGGC
>JAIOAS010000201.1 GCA_019873725.1 Chloroflexota bacterium
CGGCTGCGCAGACAGCAGGAGAGAGAGGAGAAAGAGAATGGAGAATGAGCGAATAAAGAATGAGCGAATGGAGAATGGCGAGTAGCGAGTGAAGAGTGGCGAGTGGCGAATAGCGAATAACGAATGACGAACCGTATCTTTGCTCATATCTCCCTTACTCCTTACTCCCTGCCCCCTGCCTCCTGCCTCTTGCCTCTTGCCTCTTGCTCCCCCGCGAGTCCTCTTGCGCCCCCGCGAGTCCTCTTGCGCCCCGTCTACCGCCTACCGTCTACCGACCCACATCCACCCCGCCAGCAGCAACGGCGCCAGCGCGCGCTCGATCCTGCCCCCCGTGCGTACCAGGGGCAGGCCCACGCGCCGCCGCACGAGCGGCCACAGCAGCGGGACGCCCGCCGGGGTGAGCGCGTCGGCCAGCAGATGGCTCGCGCAGCCCAGCGCCGCCAGCACACCGTAGGGCGCGGGGAGATAACCGAGCGCCTGCGCGGCCAGCAGCAGCGGAGGGAATACGAGCAAACTGTGCAGCGGCCCGCGATGCCGGAACAGGTACGCGGGCACTTGCGCCAACTGGCGCAGCACGGGCGGGAGCGGTTTGCGGAGCGGTTTCGCACCATAGCGGTGGTCCAGATCGGGCAGAAGCGCGCCCGCGGCCAGCGCCAGCGTGGCCGCCACCGGCAACTGCAAAGGATCGTAGCCCAGCGCCGCCGCTGCCGCCAATCCCAAAGCCACGTGCGTTTTCCCATTCATCCAGCGCCTCCTCATACAAGAATTGCAAATTAGCAGATTTGAGCATAATGATCGCAATACCCACGGCACCCCAGCGGTGCGAGAAACTTTTTTAGTGTCGGTCCGCCACGATTTTGCCTTTACCTTTTATTGAAGCATAGCGTTTGCCCAAAGTCCATGTACCCAGGTATATATTCGAGGTATTTTTATGGCGGGGGGAGATCAGCTACGCACACTCAGAGAACAGCGCCATGAATCCCTGGAACATATCGCCTTCGACGCCAACATCACCTACAAGACACTATGGAAGATTGAGCAGGGAAAGACCCGTCAACCGATGCGCGCCATTCTCGACGCCATTCTGGAAGCGCTACACAACTGCGCGCCGGTGCATATCGAAGAGCGCCGCGCCATTTACGCCGCCTACGGTTACCATCCGCCCTTTCCCTTGCCTGAAGACGCGGAGAGGGTCGAAGCATGCGAACACTGGCGCGCCGAGTATGACGGCACTCCCATGCCAGCGTATCTGATTGATATGGGCCAGCAGGTGCTCGCGTGGAACACCGCCGCCCCCCGGCTGGTAGGCCTGCACCCGCGCGACCGGCGCGTATGGCAGTTCGAAAACGCCACCACGATCGATCTCACTTTCGGCCTGGTAGAACGCTTTGTGACCATCGAAAATCTCGAGGCGTACCGGTGCAGCTTTGTGGGCACGCTCAAGCGCGAACTGCGCCCCTATGAAGCCGAAGACTGGTACACCCCCTGCATCGCCGCTGCGCAACGGCGCTATCCGGACTTCAAACGCCTGTGGGCCATGGAACACCCGCCGCCGGTCTCGCCGATCGGATGCCCCGTGCCGCTGAAGGTGTGCCTGCCAGGATATAGTGATGCGCTTACCTTCCATCGGCTGAAAATCCCGTTCGCCGGCGACCCGCGCTTCCAGACGGTGCTGTGGCAGCCTATGGATGCAGCCACCTTGCGGACCTGGGGAATGCTTCTGCCCTGAGATCCGAAAATCCGCCGGTAACTATTCAGCCTGAACGCGAATTTAGACAGGATTAACAGGATTTTCAGGATTTGGTAACAAAACAGGCCGAAAATCTTGTTAATCCTGTGAATCCTGTCAAAAAACTGGTTGGCCTGAACAGTTACATCCGCCGATAATTGTAGGCGTCGGGGGAAACCGGCTGAAGCCGGCAAGTACCCGTACACACCGGCCTTCAGCCGGTCAAAAGCCAGTATACAAACTGCATAAGGCGCGGGGGAATAGACCCTTTGCCCGATTCTCCGCAGCGGTGTATACTATGAAGCGATACAATCTTGAAATACGAACCCTAACCACTGATTCGATATATGCTACACATCCACTGGGAAAACCAACACAGCGCGCGCTACCTCGTGCTGCGCGTCCGGCGCGGCGGCTGCCTGGTGCTGGCAGCCCTGCTCTGTGTGAACTGTCTCGCGTTGGCGCTCTTCACGCTGCGGATCGATCGCTTTCTGAACGTAGACGCACCCCCCGCCCCCGCCGATGCCATCGTCGTCCTGGCCTCCAACCCCAAGCGCATCCGGCACGCGGTAGCCCTCTACGCGCAAGGCTACGCCCCTGTGGTGGCCTTCACCGATGCCACCTACAAGGACGCCGGCCTGGCCTGTTCCTCCGCGCTGTTGGATGTACCGGCGGCGCAGGCGCTCGGTTTGCCCGCTGAATCGGTGGTGATTACGGGTGATGAAGTCGCCAGCACGTATGACGAAGCCGTGGCCGTGCGCGCGTTGGTCGCAGAGCACGGCTGGCAGCGGCTCATCGTGGTCACCGACCCATTCCACACCCGCCGCGCCGTCGCCACTTTCCGCGCCCTCATCCCCACCGTCACCGTCACCGCCAGCGCCACCCCCGATGGCGACTACGACCCCCGGCATTGGTGGCGCAGCGAAGAGGGCGTGATGGCGGCGATCACCGAGGTGGGCAAGCTGGCGTACTATTGGATCGCCTATGGCATCGCGCCATGACCGGACACCCTACTCTGACCAGTCCCTATCCTGAAAATCCTGCCCATCCTGGCGAAACCGGTGTATAATATGGTCATCCTGACCTGTAGGAGAAACCAGATGGACCGTTATGTCAGCATGGTCGAAGCAAAGAGCAAGCTGGCCGAGTTGGTGGGACAGGCCAAATATAGTGGCAAGCGCTATATCCTGAGACGCCGTGGCGAGCCGATGGCTGTCCTCATCGGTTTCGAGGAGTACCGGCGCTTACAAGCCGAAACATCCACATCCGAGTTGCCGCCAGCGTTACGCCAACGCCAGGAAGCCTTGGTGGCCAGAGCGCGCCGTCTCGAACAGCGTCTTGGTGACCCGGTGGAGGGTTTGGCTACGCTCTTCGATGGGCTGCCGGCTGAGGATGATACATTTTGGGCAGAGATACAAGAGGTCGGTTAATGGCACGTTACGATCTTGCCGATCCGACAGTCCCCTTGCCTCAACAGCTCGTCATTGATAGTTCCCTGTTATTGGCCTTACGTCCAGGCGATGATAATCCTCATGCTATGGCAGCGCAGGCGTTTGTACGCCGTCTGCGGCCATCCATAGCTGCGTTGGAAATGGTGGCCTGGATTCCGTTACCGGTTCTACAGGAATGTTATCACATTATATTGACGCGGCATTTGCGGCGTGTTTGGGAATCGCTGGACCCCGCTTCCCGTCTGCCGAATTGGTTGGCGCTCTATAAACGCCAACCCGAACGCTTGCGCGATGGTTTCTCGGATATTGCGCGTTTTGATAACCTGTTGGCGACCATCCCCCTGACACCTGTACGGCCGGAAGACCTCACTGTAGGGGGCGTTGATGGGCCTTTGCCTGAACGGTTACGACATTTCATGACGACCTATCATCTGCTTCCCCAAGACGCTTTCATACTAGCCGAGACTGAACGATTGGGTGTCAAAGCTGTCGTCACACTAGATAGCGACTGGCAACGGGTCGCTGAGTTTGACGTCTATACGGTGCTGGTCTGACCCAAGCATAAAACCCTTTGCATTGCTATGGCCGGCCTCTGACCGTGCCACCGCAGGCCCAGGTCATGGTTAAGCGGGCGCGGTCGGAGACCGGCCCGGGCGATTCCACAGTTCCCTTATTGCGCTTCAAGCGGATCGTCAGATCCGCGTTTTTCACGGCGAACTGGCGTTCCCCTCGGAGCAAGAATGATAGCAATTTCCCCAACCGACCTTGCGAATCAATCGATTTGTGATAGGATAGAAATGGTTGAAGCCAAGGTTAGTGTGGGATAAAAGAGGGGGCATGGAACTTCGGCATTATGCAAGCATCGTTCTGAAATGGTGGTGGCTGATTCTGCTAACAACCGTCCTGGCGGCCGCCGGGGCGTATTTCGTCAACCGCAACGCCCTGCCCCTTTACCGGGCCTCCACCACGTTGACCATCGACCGCGGCGGCGACCCCCGCGAGGACCCCTATTACGTCATCCGCACCAGCGAAGCCCTCGCCAGCACCTACCTGGTGCAGATCAAAGCGCCCGTGATCCTGGAAGAGGTGCGCAGACGTCTGGGGCTGGAGATGAGCGCCAACGCCATCAAGGGCATGCTCACCGTCTCGCAAATTGAGGATACACAACTCATCAACATCGCGGCCCAGGGATACGACCCCGCGCTGGTCAAGGCGCTGGTAGAGACAACCGCCCAGGTCTTTATCGAACATCAAACCCAAGAACAAGAGGCGCGCTACCAGTCCCGGCTGGCAGAGCTGGAGGCGCAAGCCGCCGCGCTGGAACAGGCGCTCGAGGAGACGGAAAAATCCATCACGGGGATGGGCGATCCGGATACGTTGCCGGATTATGCGCGCCTGGAACTGGCCCAACTGCAAACCCAGCGTACCAACCAGCAAACGCGATTGTCGGTGCTGTTGCAGAGCGCAGAGGAACTGCGGCTATCGATGGCCCGCTACACCACACGCATCTCGGTGTTCGAACCGGCCGAACTGCCCACCGCCCCCATCGGCCCGCAAAAAATGCGCAATATCATGTTGGCGGCAGCCGTCGGCCTGATGGTCGGCGTGGGCGCGGCGTTTCTGATCGAATACATCGACGATACGGTCCGCACGCCGGACGATGTCAAGCGGGTGCTGCCACTCAGCGTGTTGGGCATCGTGCCCTATCTGGGCAAAGATGACGTGCAGACCGAAGTGATTGTGGCCCGCCATCCCCTGCGGCCCATTGCCGAAGCGTTTCGCAACCTGCGCACCAGCATCCAGTTCACCAACCTGGATGAACCACCGCACACGCTGCTGGTGACCAGCCCGCAGCCCACCGACGGCAAATCGTTTGTGGCGGCCAACCTGGCGGCGGTGTTCGCCCAGGGGGGCAAGTCGGTGATCCTGGTCGATGCGGATCTGCGCCACCCCACCCTGCACGAAACGTTCAACATTCCCATCGAGCCGGGCCTCACCGAGGCGCTGCTCGCCGTCGAAGACCGTCCCCGCGCCCTGCGTGAGACGGAGGTGGAGCGCCTGCGCATCGTTTCCGTGGGCGCGCGCGCGCCGGATTCCACAGAACTGTTGGCCTCGCAGACATTCAAACGCTATATCGATGAACTGCGCGAGCAGGCCGACGTGGTGATCCTGGATAGCCCGCCGGTGCTGGCCGTCTCCGACGCGGCGGTGCTTTCCACCCTGGTGGATGGCGTGATTTTGGTGATGGACAGCGGCAAAACCCGTATCCCGGCTGCCGTGCAGGCCGCCGAGCGCATCGCCAGCGTGGGCGGGGTGCTCCTGGGCGTGGTGCTCAACCGCGTGAAAGCGCGCAGCGGCGGGTACTATTATTACTACTATTACTACGACTACACGGATGGCGGGCAGCGAAGCCTGTTCGATTGGATAAGAAAACGCCGTCGTCGGCGTCATCGCAAGCAAGCGGATAGCGGTCAGCCGTCAGCCGTCAGCCCGAACGGATAACGAATAATGGAGTTACTGTCGTGAAATCATATAAATGGCTTCTCGTGATTGGACTTGCCATCGTGTTGCTCGCCGCGTGCCGGCAACCGGCAGGAAACCCTGTGCCGACCTTTGTGCCGCCGACGGCCGTGCCTACTGCCACCGCGCGGGCCGCTTCAACGCTGACCACCACCGTCAGTTACGGTGACATCGTCGACGCGCTCGAAACGCGCGGGCGGATCGAGGCCCGGCGCGAAACCAACCTCGTCTTTCCCCTCGACGGCACGTTGAAAGGGCTGTACGTTGCCCCCGGCGACCAGGTGACACAAGGCCAGCTCCTGGCCGAATTGAGCGCGGCTTCGGTTGAAAGCGAGCTGCTCGAGCGCCGTTACGCCCTCGACCTGGCCCAACTCCGGCTGGCGCAGGCCGAACTGGTCTCGCAGACGCAAAGCGCCCAAGTCGAAAATTCAATCGCCATCGCCTATGCCTCTTACAACCAGGTTGTGCTGCAAGGAGAACAGGCCATCACCAACGCCCAGTTGAATGCAGAGCGTTGCCGCCGCACGGCGAAGGATGAACTGGACTACCGGCAGTGCGATCTCTACGTTCCGCAGGCGGAAGCAAATGCAGAAGCCGCCAAATCGCTGGCCGCGGCGCAGCTATATGGGGCAAGGCTGGCACGGGAATTGACCCTCTCGATGCAAAGCCTGGATTATGCCATTGCCCAGATCCAGTACGCCCAGGCCGAGATGCGCTATCTGCAGGCGGCCCAGCAAGTGACCGATACGCAGTTGATCGCGCCGTTTTCCGGCGTGCTGCTGTCGGTCGAAAAACGGGTCGGCGACGGCATCTCCGCATACCAACCCATCGGCGTGTTGTCCGATCCGACCGATCTGTGGGCCATCGCCACCGTTTTCGAGCAGGATGCGTATCGGGTCGCCAGTGGGCAGCGCGTCGAGCTGGTACTGGATGCTTATCTGGATCGCACGTACTATGGCACAGTCCTGCAAATCGCCAGCCAGGCCGTGCTGTGGCAAGGCAAATGGGCTTACGAGGTGACCATTGTCTTCGATGAGGAGCAAGACATCCCCGCCACCATGCGCATGGGGGCCGATATGCGGATCATCATGCGAGAAAAGGAACACGTGTTGCTCATTCCCACCCAGGCCATCCTTTTAAGCGGCGGGCGCCAATACGCGGAAGTCGTGCAGCAGAACGGTGCGGTCCAGCAGGTCGAGATCCAGACCGGCCTATCCACAGGCAGCCAAACCGAGGTCATCTCTGGACTAGCGGCCGGTGACGTCATCCGCATTCCGTGAGGGATGCCCGTATGAAACGGGACCGGCTGTGTTTCGCAGTACACTGTGTCATCCTGGCCGGGATCGTTGTGCTGGTCATCTGGCCGCTGCACCCCCTTGTGATCTCCTGGGGTTACACCGTCGCCGGAAGCCGCGTGTTACAGCGCCTCCAGCGCACGCCGGATCTCCCGCAGGAAACACGCTACGCGCAAGCCGCCCAGGCCGGGCAGTTGTTCCAGACTGCGCTGGCGTGGGATCCCCTCAATCACCGCGCTTACACCCAGTTGGCCGCCGTCTATATGGTGTGGAACGACATTCCATCCGCCGCACACGCCGAGGCACGCGCGGCCATGCTGTCACCCACTCAGGATGCTGATCCATGAATCAACAGAAAGGCATGGCCGAAGGGTCGTCCGTTCTCTCGCCGCAGCAGTCGCCAAGCACACAGAAGGCCCCACAAAAGCATAAAAAAAGCGGTTTCTGGCGCTGGTTCCTCATCCTCGACCTGGCCCTGCTGCTCATCGGCGGTGGGGCAAAAGCCGTCCGCGCCTGGCGCTGGCAGCACGTCCTGCAAAACGATTTGCAAGCGCTGCGCGCGCTGCTCCAGGATAGTCCCACCACCCCGTCCGGGACGCCTGACGCCACAGCGTGGACGCCCGCCGAAGTGCTGACTTTCCTCCACAATGACTTACGCGGCTTTCAGAGCGAATTCGCCTTCTTTTTCGATAGTGCGCCCCATCTCCGCTGGCTGCCGCGGTATGGCGCGGACCTGGCGGCTGCGCCCGCACTGCTGACGATGGCGCTCGAGTTGAGCGAGAGTGGCGCGCGGTTGGCGCAGGTTCTGCAGCCGCTCCTTGTGCCACAGGACATCCCCCCTGAGTCGCAGACCCTGGAAGTGGCCTTGTCCCTGCTGCGCGAAGCCCAGCCGCACCTGCAAGAGACGGCGCGCGCGTTGGAGCGTGTGCAGCAAACGCGAGCCGGCCTGGACAAATCCGCGCTTTCTCCCCGCCTCGCCGGGTGGCTTGCGCAACTGGATCGTTACCTGCCACTTTTGCAGCGAGGGGTACAGATCGCTTTGCTGCTGCCGCAGACGCTCGGCGATACAGAAATGCGCACGTATCTATTGCTGATGCAAAATGAGGATGAGTTGCGCCCGACCGGTGGCTTTTTGACCGGTGTGGCGCGGATTGCGGTGGTTGACGGGCGCATCGAGCACATGGTCTTCGAGAACAGCGCCGAGGTAACCGACTTCAAACGCCCCTATCCCGACCCGCCCAGGCCCCTGGAAGACATTATGGGGCTGGATTTGTGGGTCTTCCACGACAGCAACTGGAGCCCCGATTTCCCCACTTCGGCGTGGCAGGCAATCACATTCTACCAGCAACGCTACGAGACGCCGATCGACGGCGTCCTGGCGATCGATCAGGAGGCTTTCCGGCGTCTCGTGCAAGTCTTGCAGCCCCTCACCCTGCCGAGTTACCCCGAACCGATCACGGAAAGCAACATCCTGGCGGCGTTGCGCCAGTCGCGGGATATGCCGTTGGAAAGCGATCCACGCGCGGCCTGGGAACGGCGACACAAGGTGTTTTTGGAAGACCTGCTCACGGCCACCATCGACAAAGTGCAAAACCGGCCCGCAACGGTGAACTTTGCCCAATTGGGTATGGCCGTGATCGACGCGTTCGAAGAGCGGCACATGTTCGCTTTTGCGCTGACAGATGGTGACCTGGCTATACAGCTCTACGAATCCCGCTGGGACGGCGCGCTATATGCCGGCGAGGGCGACTATCTGATGGTGGTCGACGCTAACCTGGGCTACAGCAAAGTCAACCCCTATATCGCGGCCAGCCTGGGATATGCCGTAGACCTGCGCGATCCGCAGCAACCCCAGGCCGACCTGACCTTGAGTTACCAGCACAATGGCCCGCGCACGAACGAACCCTGTTATCACTACGCCAAACCGCCGATGCTGACCTACGAGATGCTGATGCGGCAGTGCTATTGGGATTACGTGCGCGTCTATGTCCCGGCGGGGGCCCGTCCCCTCCGCGCCACGCCCAATCCCATCCCCGCAGAGCTGCTGACCACCGGTATCGGGCGCTCCGGTGAGGCGGAGGTGCTGGCCCCCGAGGCGGGGAAAAGTGTCTTCGCCACCTTCTTTGTGCTGCCGCCAGGCCAGCGCGCCGAAACGCGCATGCTCTACATGCTGCCGCCGGACGTGATCCAACAGACCGGGGATATCCTGCTCTATCGTCTCTACATCCAAAAACAGGGCGGCAAGCTGAGCGTGCCGGTGCAGTTCTCCCTGTACCTGCCGCCCGGCAGCCGCGTCGTCCATAGCAGCGTGCCTTACGCCAGAGCTGCAAACAACCCCGACCATATTCTCTATCCTCTGAACCTGGAAACCGACTTTCAGTTGAGCGTCGAGATCGCCAAATAACGGACAAGACGCCGCTGCTGCCGTCCCCGATAGCGGCGCGAAAATGGCGTTCCGCCTATGCGCCGACAAGCCTAACGACAATGCGACTATTTTTCAGAGAAATCCATAGAAGTTGTAAATTTTTGTACTGGTCAACGAGAGTTTGAACTTGCCGGACGGCTTTTTTTACCGCAGAGTTCGCTGAGAGCGCAGAGAAATTCTATAAATCTCTGCGAGCTTTGCGCTCTCTGCGGTGCAA
>JAIOAS010000202.1 GCA_019873725.1 Chloroflexota bacterium
CAGCGGCTTGTCCGTGACCGCGCGCACGCGGGCAACGAAGTCCGCCAGATCGGGCGGCAGGCTCTCCCGCGCCCCTGTCACGCCGATAAGCGACACGAGGTAGACGAAGCCACCGGACAACGTCGTCACCATCTGGATACGCGTGGCGTCAGAGGTGGGGGCCAGCAGGAAGATGACGTCCAGCCCGTGCGCGGTGGCTGCGGCGTGTAACACTGTGGCCTCTTCCGGCGGCAGATCGGGCACGATGAGGCCGTCGATGCCGGAGGCCACCGCCCGTTGCGCGAACTGCTCGAAACCGAACTGCATCATCGGGTTGTAGTAGCCCATCAGCACGAATGGCACGCTCACGCCACGCGCGCGGAGCGTCGCCGCCTGCTCCAGGCACAATGCCAACGACATCCCGTTTGCCAGCGCCTTTTGTCCGGCGGCCTGAATTGTCGCCCCGTCCGCCAGCGGATCGCTGAACGGGACGCCCAACTCCACCAAATCCGCCCCCGCCTCCGCCAACGCCGGGACGATGTCCAGCGCGCTCTCCAGTGCCGGATAGCCCATCGTCACGTAAGGCATCAGGGCTTTGCGGTCATTTTGCTTCAGCCTTTCAAATGTAGTTGTGATTTTACTCATGGGATTTCCAAAAGGGGTCATTTTGTTGGTGACAGGTTCTCGTCATAATCTTTCAGTTTCATCATAACATCTCACTTCAGCGATCTATTACCAGTATAACCATAAATCTGCATTTTGCACATTTGCAAATGAATAGAGTAGACTTGTTCCTGAATAAGCCCCGGCACGATTTTGGACGCAGATTCGCGCAGATTTCCGCTGATTTTCTAAGCTGTGGATTTGGTGTATAACAGCATCATGCAGCCGTAAGACAATGATTATCAGACTACTTTGGGAGGTTTTTTATGCGACTTGGTGCACCTGTTTTTGTATGCCCTATGACGCCCGATGCCTGGATCGCCGCGCTGAAACGAGAGGGGTACGGGGCAGCGTACTGCCCGGTTGGAGCGGATGCGGATGCGGCGACGATCCGCGCCTACGTCGAGGCGGCGGCCCAGGCGGATATTGTCATCGCCGAGGTGGGCGCGTGGAGCAATCCACTGAGCGCCGATGAGGCCACGCGCCAGGCGGCGCTGGAAAAGTGCCAGACGCAGTTGGCGTTGGCCGACGAAATCGGCGCGCGCTGCTGCGTGAATATCGCCGGGACGCGCGGCGAGCCGTGGGATGGCCCGCACCCTTCCAATCTCACGGAGGAGACCTTCGACCTGATCGTGGAGACGGTGCGTACGATCATCGACGCGGTGCAGCCACGCCGCACCTACTACACCCTGGAGCCGATGCCGTGGATGTATCCCGACAGCGCCGATAGCTACTTGCGGCTGCTCGCGGCAATCGACCGTTCGCACTTCGGCGTGCATGTGGATATGGTCAATGTCATCAACAGCCCGCAGCGCTATTTCGAGAACGCCGCCCTCATCCGTGAATGGTTCACCAAACTCGGCCCGCACATCAAAAGCTGCCATGCGAAGGACACACTGCTCGCCACCAGGCTGACCACGCACCTCGACGAGGTCCGTCCCGGCCTGGGCTATCTCGACTACCGCACCCTGTTGCGCGAACTGGATAAACTCGACCCGGATACGCCGTTGATGATCGAGCATCTGCACGCCGAAGAGGATTATCGTCTGTCCGCTGCCTACATCCGCAGCGTGGCGGATGAGATCGGGTTGGTGTTCCGATAGCCTGTTGCCTGGTTGCCCGGCGCTAAAGCACCGGGCGAAAAGAGCAAAGCCCTTCGGGCTGCGGGTTTAGCCCCGGAGGGGCTTCGTTCTTTCAGCTCGATGTTTCAACTTCGAGCTTTTGAGGTAAAGATGCCGTACCTTTTTGCCGCCGAGCGCCGTAACGACGCCGACTACGCCGGCGGACGGGTGTTCTACAGCCTGCCCGGGCATCCGGCGTTTCCCGTGCGGTTGGTCAGCGAAATCTTCCAACGTTGCCTGACCCTGCGGGCGACAAATGGCCTGACCACGCCGGTTGCGCTCTACGACCCGTGCTGCGGTGGCGCGTATCACCTGGCGACGCTGGCGTATTTGCACGGTGAACGCATCGCGTCCATTGCGGCTTCGGACATCGACACGGAGGCGCTGGCGTTGGCCCGCCGCAATCTCGACCTGCTGACGTTGCCCGGCCTGGACCGGCGCATCACCGAACTGGAGCGGCTGTGGGCGGATTACGGCAAACGCTCGCACGAGGAGGCGTTGGAAAGCGCCGCACGGCTGCGCGAGCGATTGCTCGACTTGACCGAACGGCGCGCTATTGCGGTTTCAGTGTTCCAGGCCGACGCGACCGACGGGGAACGTGTCCTTGCCGCGTTGGGAGCGCGTTCGGCGGACGTCGTCATCACGGATGTGCCGTACAACCGGCTGTCGGCATGGCAGGGCGATGCCGGGTTTGATCCGTTGTGGCGGATGTTGGAGGCACTGCGTCCCATCTTGACGCCCGGCGCGGTTGTTGCTGTGGCCTCGGACAAGGGCCAGACGCCTGCGCACGAAGCCTACCGCCGCGCCGACCGCTTCCAGATCGGCAAGCGGCGCATCGTGCTGTTGCGGCCAGTTTTGTCAACGGATTGAACGGATTTTAACGGATTTTTGAAACCATGATGCATGATTAACCTTCATACATACCGATTACTCATTACTCATTACTCATTACTTATTACTCATTACCCAAAGGAGCTTACCATGAAACTCGGTGTTTGTGCTGACCCCTCCGCTGCGCCCGTGCTGGCTGCAGCGGGCTTTGAATTTCTGGAACTGCACGTGCAGAACCACCTGAAGACCACGGTGGAAGACGAAGCGGCCTTCCCGCCGGAACTGGCGCGGATTCGGGCATCGACGCTGCCATGCGTGGCGGCGAACTGCTTTCTGCCCGCCGATCTCAAAGTGACCGGGCCAGATGTCAACCGGAACGCGCTGGGGAGTTATGCGGAGATGGTCTTTGAACGCGCGGTGCAGGCCGGTATAGACACGATTGTCTTCGGCTCCGGCGGCGCGCGGCGCATCCCCGACGGCTTCGAGCGTGACATCGCCTGGCAGCAGCTCGTCGAGTTCGGGCAGTTGATCGGCCCACTTGCCGGACGGTACGGCATTGTGGTGGTCGTCGAGCCGCTGAACCAGCGCGAGTGTAACGTGCTGACCGGCGTGGAAGAAGCCGGACGCTACGTGGAGGACGTGAATCATCCCAACGTGCGCCTGCTGGTGGATGCCTATCACTGGCTCAAGGATGACAACGATTACGAGGCGATCGTCGCCTATGGACCGTTACTATCCCACGTTCACATCGCCACCGTAGCAAACCGCCGCGCGCCCGGCGTGGAGGACTGCGACTTCACGGACTTCTTCCGCGCGCTCAAAGCGAGCGGGTACGATGGGCGCATCTCGATTGAGGCGGGCTGGACGGATATGGTGGCGGAAGCGCCACTGGCGTTCGAGACGTTGCACCGTCTGGTGCGCGAGGCCGGCTGGTAAATGGACGACGCGCTCGATTTGTGCGGCTTGTGGTGCTTCCAGCCCGATCCGGCGAATGAGGGGGAGGCAGCGGGCTATTCTCGCGTCGATTGTGACGCTCGTTTTTGGCGCGAGGTACGCCTGCCCGCCGACTTCGAAACGTGTCACCCGGCGCTGGACGCTTACGAGGGTGCGGGTTGGTTTCGGCGCGTGGTCACCGTCCCCCAAAGCTGGCGTGACAGGCGGGTGCTACTGCATTTCGAGGGTGTCAACACGCATGCGAAAGTGTGGGTGAACGGGCAATACGTTGGGGAACATGCCGATCCGTTTCTGCCGTTCGCGTTTGCGATTCAGGATGCCCTCGATTTCGACGGTGCGAACGTGATTGCCGTGCGCGTGGATAACGTCCGCCGTCCGGGAGAGGTTCCCGGCCTGCAGCGCGGTTGGCGCACGTTCGGCGGCATTCTGCGCGAAGTGTCGCTGGCGGCAACCGAGAAGTGCTACATCGACCATGTCGCCACCATCGCCGAACCGGTAGCCCAGGGCGGCGTGTTGAGCCTGGATGTGACGGTGCGGAACGCGCAGGCTGCCGATGTGCTTGCGCGGCTGTCTGCGGTAGTGACGGACCGTGAAGGGCGGCAGCTCGTGACACTGGCGGCGTTACCGCAGCCGGTTGCTGCCGGCGGCGAGGCGCTTTTTGCGCTGGCGGGGCGCGTTTTTGGGGGCTTGCCCTGGTCGCCCACCGCGCCGAATTTATACACGCTCCAGGTCGTGTTGGAAATAGAAGGCCGCGCCGCCGATGTGCGGGCGTTCCGCGTCGGCTTCCGCAAAATCGAAGCGCGTGATGGCCGGCTGTGGCTCAACGACGAACCGCTTTACCTCACTGGCTTCAATCGCCACGAAGATTCACCGCGCAGCAATAGTTGTCCTGACCTCGAAACGACGCGCCGCGATCTCGAAGCGATGAAGGAGGCCGGGGCGAATTTCATCCGGCTGTGTCACTATCCACACCACCCGGCGGAACTTGACCTGTGCGACGAACTGGGCCTGCTGGCGATGGGCGAGATTCCCCTTTACTGGTGGGACGGGTTGAACGAAGGCGAGGCCGCCTGCGCTGCCAAACTCGATGCCGCCAAACGGCAGCTAACGGCAATGATCCGCCGCGATGTCAACCACCCGGCGCTCATCTTCTGGTCGGTGAGCAACGAGACGGAGGAGCAGCGCCCGGAGGTGGCGGCGGGCAATCGCGCGCTGGTATCGCTGGCGCGGGAACTTGATCCGGCGCGCCTGGCGGTGCATGTGAGCAATCACTGGCAGGACGCGCCCAACTTCGACACGGATGACGTCATCTGCGTCAACGGCTATCCCAGCGTGTACGGGCGTTACGAGCAAGCCAATCCCGCCTACGACTTTTCACAGTCCTCGACTTTCTGGCGCGAGGGGCTGGCGGCACTGCACGCGCGTTATCCCGATAAGCCGATTTTGGTGACGGAGTTCGGCTATACCTCATTTCAGCATGTCAGAGGAAACGCTTTTGGTGAAGACGCACACGCGGATGCGTTGGCGCACGAGTTCGCCGGGATGGGTGCGCCCTATGTTTGCGGCGCGACGGTATGGTGTTGGGCCGATCATCCCTGGCCGCCGGCGACGTTCGCGTTTTGCCGCTACCTGAGTGTCAGTCCCTATGGCGTGCTCACCCGCGACCGTCGTCGCCGCAAGCCGTTTTGGACGATACGGCAGCTTTTCCGCGCAAAGCAGGGGATACCAGAGCCGCCAAAATCGCCGCGACCGCGCCTTGGCATGGCCGGTTACGAAGTCTATATGATTCGCCCGCACCTGCGTGACATTCCCCAAGTCCCGTTCCCGGCGGGCTTTGGCATTCGCGCGATGCGGTTGGACGAGAGCGCGCTATGGACCGACATTCAGCGCGATGCCGAGCCATATTTCCCCATCGCCGATGCGCTGTTCCACGACCAGTTCGACGACTACCTCCAGGCGACGCAATGGCGGAGTTTCATCATCACCAACGAAAAGGGTGTGGGCGTAGGGGTGGTGAGCGCGTGGTTCGACCGTGATTTCAAGGGCGAGGATTACGGGATGATTCATTGGATCGCCATTCGCCAGGCTTACCAGGGCTTGGGCCTGGGCAAGGCATCGCTTTCTTTCGCACTCAATCAATTGTCGCAGTGGCACGAGCGCGCCTTCCTGGGCACGCAGACCAGGCGGATTCCGGCGATCAAGCTGTATCTGGACTTTGGTTTTGTGCCTGATCTCGACCCGCCGGGCGCCCGTGAAGCCTGGCGCGAGGTCGCGGCACACTTGCAACATCCGGGATTGAGCTGTTTGGACGCTTGAAAGTCGGTTCATCATCATATCCCGGTTGTTCCACAATCTCCGTGGTGCTAGGGAGGGAGGATGGGAACCATGTGTCTTTTGAAAGATGTCCCGCGATCAGAAGCGCGGCTCCTGGCAGTCTTCCACCGGCGCCGCTCCTCTTGTTGCCGCCGGTCTCCAACTCGGCGCCTTGTGTCTCCGAACGTACACCTACGCCGGCCCATATACCTTGTGGTGACTATCGTGACGTTGCTTGCTGTACTGGGGATTGGGCAACCCGCCGACGCCGGGCGTACCGTGCGTGTCGGTGTTTATCAAAATAAGCCGAAAGTATTTATAGATGAACATGGGCGTCCGTCCGGCCTGTTCGTTGATCTCTTGGAAGGCATAGCGATCCAGGAAGACTGGACGCCGGTTTATGTTCCCTGCGAATGGGCAGACTGCCTGGTGGCGCTTGAAGCCGGACAGATTGATCTGATGCCGGATGTTGCTTATACAGTTGAGCGTGATGCCTTGTACGATTTTCACCGCACGCCGGTTGTCGAAAGCTGGTCGCGGGTCTACGTGCGCCCGCGCCTTTCTGTCTATCGGCTACCCGAGTTGGCGGGCCGACGGGTTGCCGTGCTGCGGGGGTCTATTCAGCAAACGACGTTTGAGCAGATGATGCGTGGTTTTGGATTTGAAGTCGAGATCGTGTTGACCGACTCAATGGAAGAAGCGTTTGCTCTGGCGGCCAGCGGTGATGTGGATGCAGCGATCACCAACACTTTCTTCGGCGACTACTTTTACAGACAGTATGGTCTGCTCAAAACGGCGATTGTGTTCAACGCGGTTACCTTGTATTATGCGACTGCCGAAGGTCGTAATGCCGACCTCCTGGAGGCCATTGATCGGAATTTAGAGACCTGGATTGCGACACCGAACTCCCTTTACTACAAAACATTGAGCCGCTGGACGGAGAGGGACACTAACCCGGTCCCCCCACCTTACCTGCGCTGGGGGTTCGTCGTTGCCTGTGTTTTGCTGTTTGTCGCCGTAGGAGGCATCTGGTTTTTGCGTCATCAGGTGCGTCTCCGCGCCCGGCGTCTGGCTCAGGCCGATGCCAGCTTGCAAGAAAGTGAAGAGCGTTTCCGGGTGGCCTTTCACACCGCACCGGATGCGATCAACATTAATCGGTTGGTGGACGGTGTGTATGTGGATCTTAATGAGGGATTCACACGGCTTACCGGTTACACACGTGAAGATGTCCTCGGCAAGAGTTCTCTGGACATACAAGTCTGGTATGATCCTGCCGATCGGCAAAAACTGGTTGCTACTTTGCAGGCACAGGGATATTGCGAAAATCTGGAAGCTCGCTTCCGTTGCAAGAATGGCGATATCCGCATCGGACTGATGTCTGCCAGAGTTATCATGCTCAAGGGTGTATCCCATATCCTTTCCGTCACCCGCGACATCACAGAACGAAAACAAGCCGAAGAGGCATTGCGCGAGAGTGAGGCGCGCTATCGCAGCCTGTTCACGAATAACCATGCGGTGATGCTGCTCATCGATCCGGATGGCGGCGCAATTGTGGATGCGAACCCCGCGGCGATTCAATATTATGGCTGGACGCTGGCAGAACTTCGACAGAAAAAAATCAGCGAAATCAACACCTTATCGCCAGAGGAAGTCCAGGCCGAAATGAACCTTGCGCGCAGCGAACAGCGCAACCATTTTGTCTTCCGGCATCGCCTGGCCAATGGCTCGGTCCGCGATGTCGAGGTCTATAGCGGGCCGATCACCGTGGAGGGGCGCGCATTGTTGTATTCGATCGTTCATGACATCACCGAGCGCACACTTGCCGAGACGTTGCTCAAAGAAAATGAACAGCGCCAACGCCGTTATGCGGAACTGCTGGCGACCTTGATTAGCGGGGGGGAGTTCTTCAAGGACACATTGGATGATAACCTGCAAATGATCACCGCACTTTCTGCCCGCGTGATGCAAACACAAAGGACCAGTGTCTGGTTCTACAATGAGGATTACACTGAAATCACTTGCCGCTGTTTGTATGACCTGAGCACGCACGTATATTTGCAGGGGGAAACGTTGCGCGCCGCTGATTTCCCGGCTTACACATCCAGTCACAGGGCCGGGAGCGTCATCGCGGCTTACGACGTGCGGACCGATCCACGTACCTGTGAAATTCCCGCTGCATATTACGATGCCTATGACATCCAATCCCTCTTAGACGCCCCTGTTTGGATTCGCGGTCGTCTGACTGCTTTGTTGAGTTTCGAGCATGTCGGCGAAAAACGGCGCTGGCTGCCGGAAGAGGAGCAACTGGCGCTGACGTTGGCGGCCTACATCTCCTTTTGCCTTGAAGCGGATGAGCGGGCACGGGCCGAGGAAGCCCTGCGGGCGAGTGAAGAACGACTGCGTGAGGCGCTCGGTGCGACCGAGCAGTTGCTGGCGCAAATCCAGGCTCAGGCGCGGCAGGTTCAGGACATCATCGATACTGTGCCGGATGGGGTACTGTTGCTGGATGCACATGGGCAAATCCTGATGACCAACCCTGTAGCCGGAGCGTTCCTGAATTCACTCGACATTGACGTGCAGCAACCTTTCACCCGCTTGGGAGACCGCACGGTGGTCGAACTGCTTACTTCTCCGCCCCAGGGATTGCGACACGAGGCGACGGCGGATGGGCGAGTGTTCGAGATCATCGCCCGGCCTATCGCCAACGGCCCTGAGCCGGAACACTGGGTTCTGGTCATCCACGAAGCGACGCAGGAACGCGCAGTACGCCAGTTGCTCGAGCGTCAAGATCGACTGGCGAGCGTTGGGCAACTGGCCGCCGGCATTGCCCATGACTTCAACAATATTCTCGCGGGCATTGTACTTTACAGCCAGATGTCGCTACGCATGCCTGCTTTACCTCCCCAATTGCGGGAGCGTCTGCTCATTATTGTCGAACAGGCACACCGGGCCTCCGAGCTGGTCAACCAGATTCTTGATTTCGGTCGCCGGTCGGTGCTGGATCGCCAGCCTGTGGACCTGGCCGCCTTGTTGACAGAGCAAGTCAAGTTATGGGAGCGCACACTGCCGGAGACAATTCGGATCACGTTGACGATTGGCGCGGATGTCTATCTTGTCAACGCCGATCGGACGCGGATGCAGCAGATGTTCATGAACCTGGTAGTCAACGCGCGTGATGCTATGCCGGAAGGGGGCGAGTTGCGCATCAACCTGGCGCGGGTACACCTGGACAATGTGGAGTCGCCTGGCGAGTGGGTGCGTGTAGATGTGGCTGACACCGGGACTGGCATCCCCGATGATATTTTGCCGCATATTTACGATCCATTCTTTACGACGAAGGATCCGGGCAAGGGCAGCGGTCTGGGATTGGCGCAGGTTTACGGGATTGTTGTTTCTCACGATGGCTGGATCGATGTGAAAACGCAAGTTGGCGTGGGGACAACCTTCTCGATCTTTCTGCCCGCCCTTGCTATCCCGGAGGCTGCAGCACCGGTGCTGCAGCCTGCTGATTTACCCACAGGGCACGGCGAAACAATCCTGGTGGTGGAAGACAACCCGGCAACCCGCGCGGCCATCGTCGCCGCGTTGGAGATGTTGCAGTATCGTGCATTGGAAGCCGCAAACGGCAAAGAGGCATTGCGCCTGGTTGATGCGCATTCTGCTGAAATCACATTGGTTTTAAGCGATCTGGTGATGCCAGAGATGGGGGGCAAGGC
>JAIOAS010000203.1 GCA_019873725.1 Chloroflexota bacterium
ACGGCAACCTCGAAGTAGCCACCGAGCGCCTCGTCGAGCGCTGCGTCACCGGTATCGACGCGCAGGCCGGGCAACTGGCGCATTTTGTCTTCCGCGCCGACGACGAGGATATGCTCCCGGCCCACCTGGCGGATGACCTCCGGCGTAAACTGCTTATTCCCCCGCCCAAAGATGAAGCCATTGCCTCCCAGCGGGGTGACCACGATTTTACGCCGGGGATACCGTTTCAACAAGTCGAGGATCGCGCGCTCGTTCACGTCAGCCGCGATCAACGCTCCGTTGCAGACGGCATCTACACCCAGCAGGGTCTTGGGAAGCGCCAGCTCATCCGCAATCGCCTTGATGGTGGTGCCGGGACCGAGAAGGTACAGCGTTCCAGGGGACATACCCTCGACAAAAGAGGCCGCGATGTCGCGTTTGTTCTCTTCGACGGAAGGGCTGGCGCTTGAGGGCATCTTGCCCGGCTGCAAAAAGCGTTCGACCGCCGGCGTGAGCAAATATCCGTAAAGCTGCGCGTCCAGCCGGTTTTCACGGAATGCGACCTCGTCGATGTCGAGCACTTCTTCTTCGACGACATCCGCGCCTTCCACAAACGCATCCACGAGTTCGGCGGCGGCGTGCGGACTGAGGGCAAAGACGGCGCTGTAAACCTTGACACCCGCTGGAATCGCCACAACGGGGATACGCTGGTAAGACGGAAGCGCGTTCATTGCGTCGCACACGTCCCGCGCAGTGCCGTCGCCGCCGGCAAAAACGAGGAGTTCCGCCCCGGCATCGAGCATCAATCGGGCAATGCGCCGCGTGTCTTCGCCGGTCGTCTCTTCGCCAATCGCGCCTACGATGAGATAAACCACATCAAGATCGGCTACGATGTCCGCGCCCATCGCGCCCGGCGCAACAAGCCACGCGATGTCGGCGCGGTGCCGAATCTGCGCCAGCGCCTCCCGCGCACGCTGTGGCGCAACGGGGGTCGCCCCCAGGGCCAATGCCTGCATGTGCATCCCGCCATCGGTGCCCTTGAGGCCCACACTCCCGCCCATCCCGGCGATAGGGTTGACAATCAGACCGACGGTTCTTCTGCTCAACGGATGACGAGGGATATTTTCATCCGACCAATTCCCAATCAATTAAACTCCTCATGCCGCTGCGAATATAGTGATAGTATTTGATGTAGCGCGTGGCAGATTCATCTCGTTCCAAAAGCACGTCCAGTGCCAGGATGGTCTGTCTATCACGCGCCACATCCACAATGGGCGCATTCACACCCTCCGCAATCACCACGGGCAGGAATGCTTGATATAGCGCCCCACGATTCGGTAACTCGGAAGAGACATCACCGATGTCAAGAGTCATGTTACACCCTAATTCATCTCTGACCAGGCGGATGGTCTCCAGCGTTACCAATGCGGCATGGGAATGGCCTTCCACAGTCTGCGTGAGACAATTAATCAGCACATCTTCAACGGGGATTCCCAGCGCTTTGGCGCGGGCGATGATACGGGCGGCAATTTCCAGCCGCTTGTAGGGATCAGCGGGAATGCCTTCTTCATCCGAACAGCAGCCGATGACACCGGCCCCATAGCGGGCCGCCAGTGGCAACAGCGTATTCAGACAGGCCTCGGTGCCGTTGACCGCGTTGATCAGTGGTTTGCCGGGGCAAACTGCCAGAGCCGCAGCCAACACCCCCGCATGGTGCGTCTCAAGACTAAGAGGAACTTCGACGCTCTCCTGAAGCGTCTCGAGCAGAGGAGGTAAAACAGTTAACGGATCTGGATCGGGAACATCCACATTGACGTTAACGACATCGGCGCCGGCAGCAACCTGTGCCAGCGCCGCATTTCTGACAACCTCAACGTAGCTCGCTGCCGGCTCATCCACAGTCCGCCGGCGCACAGTACGGCTAGTCCATTTGCCGATGAGTACCGTAGGACCATCGGGCGCGATACGGACGGTGCTCTTTCTGCCCCTGAGAACGGTCTCCATGCACAGTCGTTCAATCTAGCTATAGTGTCAACGGGACAATCTTCTACTAAGGATGTTTTGCAGAGACACGGAAATCACTATAATCAACCCATAAATCAACTGGGTCCAGAAACCCGACAGACGGAGAACAAGGCCGAAGATCTCAACTTTACCCACAGCGACAATACCGGCTTCGATGGCGCCGATAATAAGACAGCCGATGAACGTTCCGTATACGGTTCCCACACCCCCAAAGACCGACGTTCCCCCCAGAAATACAGAAGCCATCGTTTTCAGGAGATAGCCATCCCCTAACGACACCCAGAAGTAGGATTGCTCCAGGCTAGACAAAACACCCCCAAAAGCCGCCGCCATACCCAGGATGGCAAAATTGATCATCCTGGTTCGGTCCACATTGACCCCCATCAGCCTGGCGCTCTCCACATTGTCCCCGATGAGATAAACATGAGCGCCGAATCTGTGGCGGTTCAAGAAAACCCACACGAGAACGGCGACGACAATCGCCCAGATCATCTGGGCCGGCAAATATCCCCCCACGCGCCCCACGAGTGCCTGGCGCAAGGGAGTTTGCTTCAGCGGTACCAGCGACACCCCACCCGCGTTGGTCAAGACGAGCACAACCCCTCTCCAGAAGAATTGTGTGCCGACCGTCGCCACCAGCGAGGGGATGCCTAATCTGACCACAATCACACCGTTAAGGAAACCTACCAGCGCGCCGGCGAGCAAACTGGCAATGAAAGCCAATCCAACGCTATCGGTCAAACTCCAGACAGCGGTGAATGCTACCATTCCTACGCCCATGATGGAGGGGAACGACAAATCCATTTCACCGGCGATGACAATCAGGGTCAACGGCAGGGCGATCACGGCAAAGAAAGGGATGGTAGACATATAGGCTGCATAAATATTGGGCTGTAAGAAGGTCTGGGGCGCTCCCAGGACAAAGAGCCCCCAGATGACCAACAGGACGCACGTGATCCCTATCTGCAATCCGTAATGTCGGACGAGCTTGCCGATTCTGTTGCGCCATGAGGGTTTGGAAGCGGCGGTCTCGGTTTGATTGTGGGTCATTTTATCTCCTTCAACATAGTTGCGTAGGCGTTAGTCGTATAGCCGTTGATCGTATAGTCGCTGGTCGCGTAGTCGGCAGTCGCATGTCGAGGCTGCAGTGTATGGTTTTATTCCAGGTGACCCGTTTGAGCCACGCGGTACATTTTGTCCATCAGTTGCTCCAGCGTGATGTCTTTGGTCAGAAACTCGCCCGCAACTGTACCTCGATCCAACACCACAACGCGATCCGCAACCGAATACACATGGAACACATTATGGTCAATAAAAATGCAAGCTTTGCCGGCCTCTTTAATGCCGCGTACAAACTCCAACAATTTTTTCGTCTCCGACAAAGACAGGCCCATCGTCGGCTCATCCAGGATAATCAGCTCGGCGTCAAAATACAAAGCGCGCACAATCGCCACGCCTTGCTTCTCGCCCCCCGAAAAGGTCTTGACGACCGAGTCGGGGGCCACCGCCGCCGAGGTGAAGCCCATGGAGCCAACCATCAGTTTTTCGGTCTCCCGCCGCATTTTTTTGACATCAATGAAGCCCAGGAACGTCGTCAGTTCACGGCCCATGAAGATATTGCGCCACAGTGTTTGCAGATCGGCCAGCGCCCGCTCCTGATAAACAGTCTCGATGCCGAGTTTACGGGCTTCAGAAACAGAAAGGCCCTCGATCCGGCGCCCTTTGAAGTATATCTCACCGCCGTTGGGGTCCGGCTGATGATAGCCGGTCACGATCTTGATCAGCGTGGACTTGCCGGCGCCGTTGTCACCCAGCAATCCCACAACTTCACCGGGAGCAATGGCGAAATTGACGTCGTGGAGCGCTTGAACCTCCCCAAAAGACTTCGAGATATTCCGCATTTCAAGTATATGTTCCATGAATTACTTCCTCGTATCACATACGCTCGGATAGACGCTGAGAATAGCCCCAAAACGACAGTCGCTGTGAGCCGTATCGGATTATAAATGATGTCCTTATTGAAGCAAACGGCATAGACGTTGATAACGCTATACCGTTTGCTTCTGGCAAGTTTGGCACGGCTATCGCGGGATTATCGAATTTGTTTCTCCGCCAGCGGCGCCAGTTTGTCAATGTTATCTTTATGGGCAAAACCGGAGCCGGTGTCAATATGCAGCCCGGAGAACAGGAACTTCTTGGTCAGGCAAATCTGCACGATGGGTAAATAACCTTGCAGGAAAGGCTGTTGATCAAGGACCAGGTCGGTCCATCCGCCTCGAATGGCAGCCACGGTGGCAGCGGAGAGATCGAAACCGATACCGTAGATATCATCCGGCCCTTTACCTGCCGCCGTCAGGTATGTTTCCAGGGTAGAAGTCAACCCGCCATGGTCGGTACAAACCAGCTTGACGTCGGGATTGGATGAGACGTAACCGGTAAATACCGAAGTCCCGGCAGCCGGATCGGCATTCGTGGCATCATCAATCTCCAGATAATCCACCTTCAAGCCGGCCTTCTCCAGCGCATCAATGACACCTTTGGTCCGCAGGCCGCGTGTTGGCTGGGACAACAATCCCCACACCATTGCCTTGGCACCGGCCGTCAGGCCCGACCGCTTGACAGCCTCCTGCCCCAACAGGTAACCGGACTCATACAGTTCCTGGCCCACATAGCCAAAACCCATCCCCTTGTACTTGCTTTCAATACGGGGCAAAGTGGTATTCTGGCTGGTCACAATGATTCCCTTACTGAAAGCCTCATCAATCGGCCCCTCAAAAGCATCTTCACCGGGATGCCCCATCACGGCAATGCCATCGGGACCGGTGGCCATGGCTTCTTTGAATTGGGTAATCATCTTTTCGGTGTTCCAGTCCGAGAACATATATGAGACTTCGGCACCTGTATCCGCCGCTGCAGCGACGGCGCCGTTGTAAACCACGGTGCCAAAGGGACAGCCGGGAGGCCCACCGGGGAAGAAGACGATTTTGACCCCTTCGCCGATACCCGCCAGCTTGGTCGGTATCTTCGTCGCAGCCTCAGTCGCAGCTGCCGGCGCCGCTGTTGTAGCCGCCACAGTGGGTTCGGTTTTAGGGCCAACGCCGCATCCCACCAAAAACCCACCCGCCGCTGCAATCGCAGTGGCGCGCAAAAAATCTCGTCGGCTAAATGTGTCTTTCATGGCAATCCTCCTTATGAGAAATAATCCGATAGGTTTTAGTCTGCTACGAGAATCTCCACGTTTTTTGTAATGGACGCACCTCCTCAAAATAACAGATGTAAAGTAAAAGTCCAAAGTCACAAGCCGGAGGGCAAAAGTTACAATCCGTGCGGCCCGCCGACAGCTTGTCCTTTTCCCCACAACGCCGGCGCTTGTACAATACACTCATTATAGTAAAAAAAGAGGGCGGATGTCTGGAAAATAACACCGTCCTCTTGGACAAAAAAACACAATCGTCCGGCGATTATGGAATCTGGTGACGGAATACACTCGGCGATACGCCCACCTGTTTGCGAAATACCCGACTGAAATAGGCCGGATCGTCAAATCCCACTTTGAGGGCCACGGCTGCGATACTTTCGTCGGTACGGCGCAGCAATTCCTTAGCCTGCTTAACGCGGTACCGATTCAAATACTCCCAGGGCGAAAGTCCAAGTTCCCGACCGAAGATACGGGTGAGATGGTTCTCACTCACCCCGACGGCCTCTGCAACTTCCCGACGCGAGAGCGCGCGATGGTAGTTTTGTTGGAAATAGGCGACGATACGTTTCACCAAAGCACTCGTGTACGGCGGAAGCGCATCGGCAGTAAAGAGGAGATGGTGCAATGTCATCAATGTCTCCTCCTCAGAGAGAATGTCTTTGCTCTGCACGGTGACCAGGGCATGCCTCTCCAGGCGCTTGACATCCTCAAGTGTGAGCATTCGCCCGCTGAGAACCAACACCGGAACACGCCGGGTCTTCGGATCGGCCCGCATCCGATCAAGCACCTCAAAGCCGTCCACCTCCGGCATCATCAGGTCCAGAATCACCAGACAAGGGACCTCTTCGGCCATATATGCAAAGGCCGCCGCGCCGCTGTCGGCTATGCGAACCGGATAGCCAGGCAAGCCCTTCTCCACAATGCCCCGGTAAAGAATGCATGCCTGTGGATCATCATCCACAATGAGAATCGGGCCACTCCGGGCAGCCGGGCACAAGGCAATAATCACCTCTACCAGCGTCTCGGCATTCACCGGCTTGGTGACGATATTCGTCATCCCCAAACTCAGGTTCGAGGTGTCCCCCTCCGCCTGCCCATAGAGAACGAAAGGGGTCTGAGATAACTGCGGATGCCGACGTAATTGCTGAATGACCACCCAATCCACCGGCATGGCAGTCGCCAGGTCCCATGCCAACACCGCCGGCGGCGTTTGCAGCAGTTCGGCCTCACGTATTTCACCGGCTTGCACATGCCGGATTTCCAGCCCTTGACGCCGACTGAAGGCGACGATTTCGGGCGCGGGTTCCCCTTGCGCCGAAATCAACAACAGCACCGGTTCCACCGCGGCTGTCGGCGGCGATACCGCCGGTGGACTTAAACTCGGCAACGGCAGATAAACATGGAACGTGCTCCCCTGCCCTGGTTGGCTCTCCAGTGTTATCACCCCTCGATGTAAGGCTACCAGCCGCCGGGTGATGGATAACCCTAAGCCGATGCCCTCCATGCGCCGGCGGGTGTGCTCTGCCGTGGCAAAAGGCTCGAAAATGCGTTGTTGCCACTCAACCGGAATGCCGATCCCTGTATCCTGAACCCATATATGGAGGTGTGGGGGCAAAACTTCTGCCCCCAAAATAATCCGACCGCTCTCGGTGAATTTTTGAGAATTACTCAACAGATTGAGAAGAATTTGACGCAGCCGCACCGGATCAACTTGAATGACAGGGAGACGGTCAGGGAGTTCCAGTCGCCATTCAACCTCCATCGAAGAGACTGCCATATCGGCAATGCTGTGAAACACTTCTTCCAGAAACGGCCGGGGCTCAATAAATTCCAGGTGTAGATTAAGCTCGTCAATCTCTGCCCGCGACAGGTCTAACAAATCGTTAATCACCCGCAACAAATGCTCCGCGCTATGGTAGATGTGTTGCAAATCGTGCAACACATCCCCGGAAACAGTCGTTTCTGAAGATGTAGAAGTAACCAGGGCAGCCCTGGTAAAGCCCAAAATCGTATTCAGCGGCGCGCGCAGTTCATGGCTCACATTCGCCAGCAGGCGCGTCTTGAGACGATCGGCTTTTTCCGCAGCCGCGCGGGCCTGAACAGCCTCGTCGTACAACGCTGCGTTGCTCAACGCCGTGCCCAACTGATCGGCGAGGGATTGTAGCCCCACCAATTCCTGACGGGTACGCACGGCAGATTTCTGACTATGCAGATCCAGGACCCCCCAAACTTTGCCGCCCAGGCGGATGGGCAGGACAACCCGCGCGCGCGTATCCGGCCACCTGGGATCGGGTAGAAAGCGCGGACTATGATGGGTATCGGGGATAAAGATGGGTTCGTTGCGCATCAATGCCTGGCCCAAAACGCCCGATCCGGCCAACGGAATGCGCGTTCCATCCGGATCATCCCGCTCCAGGATTAAAAGCTGTTCTTGCTCCAACCAACGGAAGATTTGAACGCGGTCATACCCATAATTGGCCCGAATCAAATCGGCAATTTCATGGGATAACTGACGATGTGTCAAGAGCGAGCCAACCCGGCGGCTGATTTCAAGACTGGTCTCTAACTGCATCAACAGTTGTTGTTGCTGTTGACGCCTGGCACTCATCATACCGCCGTACAGACTGGCAACGGCAGTCAATTTTTGGGCCGCGACTGTGGCTACATTCTCGGCGGTCACAAGCCTGATCTCATACTCGAAATGCACGGGCAAAGGCTGCCCCTGCACCGCCCGATAGGCCAGTTCAACGGCCTGTTTGCCCAGCTCATCGGCGCGAATCTCTACCGTCCCATTCATCTCGCCCCCGGCAATCGCCGCCAGGGCCGCCGGGGATGCACCGATGCCCACCACCGGCGCATTCTGTTCCAGCAGCCCCAAAGCACTCGCCGCATCCCGTCCGGCCAAAGCGAGCATATCAGATAGCCCCAGGATTGCGGCTATCGCGCCGCCACGCTGCGCCATCATCCTGTAAATCTGGCGATAGGCCGGCTCATGTTCGTAGCGCCACGGACAGAGGATAGGTTCAACGATCACCCCGGCGCCATTGTGAAATGCCCCCCGCACACTCTCGATCCAACGCGTCTCATCAGACCGCCGGCCGCCAAATCCTACAATACCGATTGCCACGACGAAGGCCTCGCCGCGCCTGCATAGTTGTTCGGCAAGGTAACAGCCACCTTGCCGGATCGCCTCGTGCAAACCTAAAGGAGAGGTCAGGAGGGGATGGCGCATCTCTGTCTCGTTCAGCAAAACCAGGGGCATCCCCAGATGCAGGATACGATACGCCAGCTCTTCGGGCAATGCCCAGGCAATGAGCGCATCCAGCTCCAGGGCCAACAATTCCTCCAGCAGGGCAATTTGCTCGTCTTCGGTCAACGTCTCTGGATAGTCCACCAGGTTGATGGAGACAAGCTCAAGGGAAAAAGCCTGCGCCTTACCATAGACGGCTTCCCTGACCTGCGCCCAGTAAGGGTCATTGGAATCTATCGCCACGCCAATACGTAAAGTGTGTGCCATCACCGTAAATTGAACGACTTATGACTTATCCCAGCCATTCGCGCATTTTGGCAACGTACTGCGGGAAGACGATTTCCGGCTCTTGCAGGGTAGGAATCCAGCGTTTCTCCCATTCAAGGATGGCGTAGCCGTCGTAGCCGCCGGCCACCAGCAGATCGAGCATCCGTTTGACGGGCACATCGCCTTCGCCGAGCAGGACATAGCAATGGCGACCGTCGGGCATAGGCACAGAATCCTTGACGTGGATGCTGACGGTGTACGGCGCAAGGTTGGCATAGGTCACGTCCGGTGATTCACCGTTGGTGCGGAAGGGATGATGCAGGTCCCACAACACACGCACGCGCGGATGATTCGCTTCGCGCATCAGTCGCGCGAACACGGTCGAGTCGGTCCAGTCATCGTGGGTTTCCAGCGCCAACGTCACGCCGAATGCCTCGGCCTCATCGCCGATGGTGCGCAGGTTTTCCACCAACGTCGGCAAGATCGAATCCACGGTATGACCTTCGGGCACGCGTCCACCATAAACACGCAGAATAGGCGCACCGAGCTTAGCGGCAAGTTCCATGTTGCGCCGCGTCTCGTCAAACTGCTTCTCACGCTCAACGGGATCAATGGTGGCGTAGCGGGCAGAGGTCGCAATGCCGGAGATGGCAACGCCGAGGTCGGCAAACAGGCGCTTCGTCGCCGCCAGGTCGGTGGTGAATTCCGCCGTAGTTGTGATATCCAGCGCGTCCTGCAACCCGCGAAAGTCCACAGCGTCGTAGCCCATACTGGCCGCATTCTCCGCAATCTGGCGCAACGTCCAATTGGGACAGCCGAGGGTCGTGAATGAGAGTTTCAGCAT
>JAIOAS010000204.1 GCA_019873725.1 Chloroflexota bacterium
GGCAGGCGCTCCGTCGGCACGGTGAATCCCGCCGCCGCCGAGTGCCCACCGTAGCGCGCCAGGATGTCGCTCATCGTGTCCAACGCCTCGGTGATGTGAAATTCGGGAATCGAGCGCGCCGACCCCTTGCTCCACTCGCCCTCGATGCAGACGACCACGGCAGGACGGTAGAACTCGTCGAGCAGACGGCTGGCCGCCAGCCCCACCACCCCGTGGGGGAAATCGGGTGATGCGGCAAACAACAAGGGCGGCACTTGTCCGCGCGCCATCACCATCTCCCGCGCGCGATCCTGCACTTCCAATGTCATGGTGCGCCGTTCCTCGTTCAAGGTGATCAGTTCCTGCGCCAGGGGGAGCGCCGCCTGGATATCCGCTGCCAGCAGCAAATCGAGAGACGTCATGGCCTCGCGGATACGTCCGGCAGCGTTGAGGCGCGGCGCGAGCACAAACCCGACGGATTTGGCCGTCACAGCCCCCGGCGCGACACCCGATAGTTCCAACAGCGCGCTCAATCCAGGCCGCCGCGCCTCGTTGAGCGCGGCCAGTCCCTTGATGACGAGCATGTGGTTTTCACCCAACAGCGGAGCCATATCCGCCACCGTGCCCAAAGCGACCAGATCCAGCAAATCCGCCTCTTCGAGCATCAGTCGCGTCGTGGGCAATGGCACCTGCCTGTTCGCGCGAATCAAGGCCTGAGCCAGCTTGTAGGCCACCCCCACCCCGGCCAGGTCTTTGAAGGGATAGGCACAATCGGCGCGGCGCGGATTGATGACCGCATCGGCCGGGGGCAGCGCTGCGCCAACGTGATGGTGATCCGTCACAATCGTCGTCATCCCCAACCGCCGGGCAGCAGCGATTTCGTCGAGCGAACGGATGCCACAGTCCACGGTGATGAGGACGCGCGCACCTTGCTGTGCCAACTCGGTGATAGCCTCGATGTTCAGACCGTAACCTTCATCGAGCCGGTTGGGAATGTAGGCTTTGACCGGCGCGCCCAACGCCTGCAACGTCTGGATCAGAACGGCTGCCGCCGTCACCCCATCCACGTCGTAGTCCCCGTAGATGACGATGGGGTCACGCCGCGCGATAGCCTGACGCAGCAACCTCACGGCGATGGGAAGGTCCTTCATCAGAAAAGGATTATCGGCCTCAAATGTACCCTTGAGGAAAGCATCGATGTCATCCGGGGCAGCGATGCCGCGATTATAGAGGATTTGCGCCACCAGGGGCGGAATCGCTGGCGCTTGTGCGAAAAATGTCGGCGGCGCCGGTGGGGCAATGCGCCAGTGCTTGCGAGTGCCAATCCCCATACGATATCCCCCAATAGTCGCGTTGTCTTTAGTCAGGTAGTCGGATAGTCTTTAGTCAGGTAGTCGGATAGTCTTCAGGCAATGAGTATACCATAGCGCCCAAGCACGTCAAAAAACGGCTTCCTCGCGCGAGAAAGCCGTTTTTTGGATGATACGGAGGGGTTAGCTAATCCAGCCCTGACCCTTGCAGAAGTCGGTCACGACGGGGATCGTGACCCATTTACCCTGATAAGACTGAATTGCCAGGACAATCATATAGATCAAAACGGCCGCGCCAATGAAGCAGCCGATGATGATGAAGGACAAGACTGAGGAGGCCACGTAACCAACCACACTCAACACCAGCGCTTGCATAGCGTTGTACTTGATGAAGGGACGAGTTTTCTTGTCCTCCAGTAAAAGCACGATAATCGGCACGATTGGCGCGAAAATCCAGCTCAACAACGACCATAGCTTGTCATCATCTGTAACATCCATTGGGACTTGCGGATCCATTTGAACCATAGTACAACTCCTTTTCTTGTGTAAGTATAATACGACCTTTCAACAAACTTCGTGTATCATTGTAGGGTGAATTAACAAAAAAGTCAAGGCAGTGCAACTGGTGATTACCCATATCTCACCGCAGAGCACGCTGAGGCCGCAGAGAGATATAAAAGAAGCTTTCTCTGCGTGCTTTGCGACCTCTGCGGTGAATGAATCGCGCGCATAGTGCAACATGTGGGTAATCACCAAAGTGCAAGACTCGGTTTTCTGCATATCTGACATCTTTATTTACTTGATTTTTACAATAAAAATGTTATAATAAGCGCATATTATTGCAACTAATAGTTTTTGCAAGAGAGACCGAATTATGGACGAAATACATACGAAAGACACGCATATCCTGGTTATTGATGACACCGTGGAAATCCTGGCTTTTCTGAAAGAGGATATTCTGGAACCGGCCGGCTTCAAAGTGACGGTGGCCATGGATGGCGAGGAAGGATTGGCGGCGGCGCTGGAGACGCGGCCTGACCTCATCCTGCTGGACTATGAAATGCCCCGCATGAACGGCATCGAGGTCTTGCAGGCACTCAAACAACAAGCGGCCGACATCCCTGCCATCCTGATCACCTCGCACGGATCGGAAAACGTGGCCGTCGATGTTTTTCGCCTCGGCGTGCGGGATTACGTCACCAAACCCTTCGCCGTGCAGGAAATCCTCACCGCCATCGAGCGCGTGTTGACGTTGACCCGTTTGCAGCAGGAGCGCGATGCCTTGTTTGCCGCTTTGGAGCGCACCAATGCGCAGTTGACCCGTCGCCTGCAACAACTCGACACGCTCTACCGTGTCAGCAAATCGGTGACGACGCTGCAAGAACGCGATCAACTGCTGGAACGTATCATCGATGCTGCACTCTATCTCACCGGCGCACGGGATGGCTTGCTGATTCTGATGGACCCGGACACCGGCGTCCCCACGGCCCAGGTCTTGCGCGAGCACTGGGACCGGCAATTCAACACGCCTACGGAGGCGTTGAACATCGAAACCCATTCCGCCGGGATGATGATGAACGTGCCACTGCAATTCAGCGGCAGGACGGTGGGCTCGCTGACCGTGAGCAACAAACGCAATCGTGAATTGCTGAACCAGGAAGATCGCCGCTTGCTACGGATGCTGGCCGACTACGCCGCCATCTCCATCGAGAACTTCCGGTTGTTGGCGGAATGTGAAACGCGGCTCGAGCGTGAAAACCGCGAGCTGCGGTCCATCTTCGAGCATTACGTTTCCCCCGCCGTCGTACAGCGCATCTTGCAGAACCCGCGCAACGTCCAACCCGGCGGGCAGTGGCAGACCGTCTCCGTGCTCTTCGCAGACCTGCGCCAGTTCACGGCTTTCAGTGCCAGTGCCTCGCCGGAAGCACTCATCACCATCCTGAACCGCCACCTCACCCAGGCAGCGGGCGTCATCCTCTCCGAGGAAGGGACACTGGACAAGTTCCTCGGCGACGAGGTCATGGCCTTCTTCAATGCGCCGTTACCCCAGGAAGATCACGCCCTGCGGGCCGTGCGCGCAGCCTGGCGCATCCAGCAGGGCATGCACCAGACACACGAATTGATCCCCTTGCACCAACGGCTGCGCTTCGGCATCGGCATAGCGACCGGCGAGGCCATCGTCGGCAATGTCGGCACACCCGATCTGGTGAACTTCACCGTCGTCGGACAAACGGCAAACAAAGCCCACATGCTGCAAGAACTCGCCCCTGCCGGCAAAATCCTGATCTGCCATCGCACGTGCCAACTGGTGAAAGAGCACTTTGAAGTACAAGAGCTGCCGCCGGTCCACATCAAAGGGCAACAACACCCCGAACCAATTTACGAAGTCCGTGGTATACTCTCGGAAGCGTAAGACGTAAAACGCGACCTGTGAAGCGTAGAACTAAGGCTGATTTCGGAAAGGCTTCACGTTTTGCGAATTACGAATTATGATTTATGGATTAGGGATCATAGATCATGCAGTGCCGGACAAAGGAGCGGGATGGCTATGCCTGTTTTTTTCGACGTTGAAACCCAGAATTCTTTTCAGGAAGTCGGCGGGCATTACCCGGAGCGACTGCGCATTTCCGTCGCCGTGACGTACAACACTGCCGACCAGGCTTTTCATCGCTACGCGGAGGCCGATATCCCCGCGCTCGTGCAGGAATTGCAGGCAGCGGACCTCGTCGTCGGTTTCAACCTGTACGGCTTCGACTACCCCGTCGTTATGCGCTACACCGATGTCGACTTGACCAGGCTGCCTACAGTGGATATGATGGCCGAATTGCAAAAACAATTGGGGTTCCGCGTTGGGCTGGACGCGGTGGCGTCGGCGACATTGGGCATCGGCAAGAGTGCGGATGGCCTGCAAGCGGTGCAGTGGTGGAAAGAAGGTCGGCTTGAAGAACTCCTCACCTACTGCGAAAAAGACGTCGATGTCACCCGGCGCGTGTACGAATTCGGACGGCAACACCACTACGTTCAGTATTACGACCGCCAATATCGCCGCCAGCGCGTTCCTGTGGCATGGTAGAAGCAAGGGGCAAGAGGCAAGAAGCAAGAGGCAAGAGGCAAGAAACAAGAATCCTGCATCCTGCATCCTGCATCCTAAAGAGGGGGGAAATTACGTTATGGAATGGGTTAAGACAATTTTGGGATGGGCCGCGGCATACGCGCTCGGCTCGATTCCGTCGGGAGTGATTTGGGGATGGATTGCCAGGCGCATCGATATCCGCCAGCACGGCAGCGGGCGCACCGGTGGCACAAACGTCTGGCGGTCGGTGGGGTTTCTGCCTGCCGTACTCACCGCGATCACAGATGCGCTGAAAGGCGCAGCGGCAATCTGGCTCGCCAAGGCTATGGAACTTAGCCTCGGCGCGATGGCGGTGGCCGGCGTTCTGGCGGTTGTCGGCCATAACTATTCGCTCTTTCTCGGCTTTCGCGGTGGCGCGGGCACGGCGACGACCGTTGGCCTGACGGCGGCGCTGTGGTTTCCGTTTCTGCCGATCCTGGTGATTATCGGCGTCATTGCCGGGCTGCTGGTAGGCCACGCCTCGGTCGCGTCGATCACTGTGGCGGTGTTGGTGCCGCTCATCTTCGCGCTGCGCGGCGAGATGCTCTATGCGGCCCTCTTGGGCATTCCGGTGATGCTGCTGACGCTGTGGGCACTGCGCCCCAACATTCAGCGATTGCGCAACCGCGCCGAGCGTTTCCTGCCGATCTTCGAGCACAAGCCGCCGCTCATCTGCCTGTCGCAGCATCCGGCACGGCGGAAGTGAATTTATACTAACCGCACACTAAAATTGCCATTTTCATCAGCAGATTTAGCAGATTAAGCAGATTTTTGACCGATTTACAGCGCATAATCTGCTAAATCTGCTTAATCTGCTGACAGGAATAAGGAAATTTTACTGTGCGCCTAGTATATCTTGGGGTCAGCAGATTGAACAGATGAAGCAGATTTTTGTTCGACAAATCAGAAATCTGCTCAACCTGCTTCACCCGTTGACAGAAAACGGCCAACATCAGGTGAGACTATAAGCAAACCAAACATTCTCTTCATCCTCAGCGATCAACAACGCTGGGACACTTGCGGTTGTTATGGACAACCGCTGGCCATCACGCCCAACCTGGACCGCATGGCAGGCGAGGGCGTGCGCTTCGCGCAGGCGTTCACCTGTCAGCCGGTCTGCGGGCCGGCGCGCGCCAGTCTGCAAACGGGCAAGTATCCCACGGAAGTGGGCTGTCACACCAATCACCGCATGCTGCCGCTGGATGAGAAGACCATCGCCCACCACTTCAGCGAGCACGGCTATGAGGTTGGCTATATCGGTAAATGGCATCTGGCCTCCACGGGTCCCATCGGCGGCCCGGACGATTTTCGCGTGAAACCCGTCCCACCGGAGCGGCGCGGTGGCTACAAAGACTACTGGCTGGCCTCCGACGTGCTGGAGTTCACCTCGCACAGCTACGACGGCCATATGTTCGACGGTACCATGCAGCGGCGAGACTTCCCGGAGGGACGCTATCGCGTGAATGCACACACCGATTGGGTGCTCGAATACCTGCAAACGCGCACAGGCGAAAAACCGTTCTTTCTCTTTGTCTCGTACATCGAGCCGCACCACCAGAACGACCACAACCACTACGAAGGGCCGCACGGTTCCAAAGAACGGTTCAAGGATTTCGTGGTGCCGGGCGATTTGGCAGACACCGCGGGCGATTGGCCCACGGAGTATCCAGACTACCTGGGTTGCATCCACAGCCTGGACGAGAATCTGGGCCGCATCCGCGCCGAACTGGAACGCCTGGGGCTGGCGGCGAACACGCTCGTCATCTACACCAGCGATCACGGCTCGCACTTTCGGACGCGCAACGCGGAGTACAAACGTTCTTGTCACGACGGCTGCATCCGCATCCCGATGATCGCCTGTGGACCGGGCTTCAGCGGCGGGAAAGTGATTGATGAGCTGGTGAGCCTCATTGACCTGCCGCCGACGTTGCTCACGGCAGCCGGCATCACGCCGCCGCAGACGATGCGCGGGCACGCGCTGCAAGCACTGATCGAAGGGAACACGCAGAACTGGCCCGCAGAGGTGTTCCTGCAAATCAGTGAGAGCCACTGCGGGCGCGCCATCCGCACGCGGCGCTGGAAGTACAGCGTCCGCGCGCCCGACAAGACCGGGCAAGACCCCGCCAGCGATCTCTACGTGGAGGACTTCCTCTACGACCTAGATGCCGATCCGCACGAGCGACACAATCTGGTAAACTCGCCCGCCCATGCCGAAATCCGCCGGGAACTGGCCGATCTCCTCATCCGCCGGATGGTGGAAGCGGGTGAAATTGCACCGGTTATCATACCGGCATTTGGAACCCCTGGCGAAGGTTGACAACCTGCACGAGGGTGGTGAAAAACCTGACGTTTGACGCTCAGACTTTTGCCGTCTGTCGGATTGACAAAATCGGCAGGCTGTCCCATAATAAAAGCACGGTGACTGTGGGATAGTGTAGTCGTCCAGAGCATAGTGTTGGCTTTCCTTTGAATACCGCCTCCGACCCATACCGGTCCCTCGCGGACGGATGGGCGAGTGGAATCAAAAGCTGATTCCCAGGGTACAGAAAGCAATTTCTGCGCCTGCCGTGTTTGCAAAGGAGGCAATCCGGCTCCATAGTGGAGAGGATTGCCTCTTTTTTGTTGCCTGTGAGCAGATAACCCGGTCAGCCAAGAGGGTTTTTGTGCCCCTGGATAGGGCTGGCATATCCAGGGAAAAAATCTCAAGAAAGGAGTTACACTATGTGGATTGTACGCATCAATATGACCGATCAGTCTTACAAATTGGAAGCAGTACCCGAGCGGTACAAGAACCTGGGCGGGCGTGGCCTGACCTCGACGATTATTTACGATGAGGTCGATCCAACCTGCCACCCGCTGGGGCCGAAAAACAAGCTCGTTTTCGCCCCTGGGATGGTCACCGGGACGGCGGCCCCCACATCGGCGCGCGTCTCGGTCGGCGCGAAGTCCCCGCTGACGGGCGGCATCAAGGAGTCCAACGCTGGGGCCGCCTGGTCACCTGCCGTCGCACGGATGCGCATCAAGGCCATCATCGTCGAAGGGATGCCGGCGGAAAAAGATTACTGGGTCGCCAAACTGTTTTGGGATGGCGAAAAGCCCGCCATCGAGTTCTCCTGCGCCGGCGACTACGTCGGCAAGAACCTGTATGATGTGTTCCCGGTGCTGTTCGAGAAATTCGGCAAGCGCGTCCACGTGGCGGGGATTGGCGTTGCGGGAGAATACGGCTATGCCAACTCCGGCATCGTCTTCGAGGATATGAAGCAACGCCCCACCCGCTACTCCGGTCGCGGCGGCCTGGGCGCGGTGATGGGCAGCAAGGGGCTGAAGTTCCTCGTGGTTGATCCCGAGGGCGCGCCGGGCGTTGAGATCGCCGACCCCGAAGCCTTCAAGGAAGGCGCGCGCAAACTGCGCGAGGCGCTAAACGAGCACGCGCTCACCAAGCCCAAGGGCGGCCTCAACACCTACGGCACCGCCGTACTGATCAACATTATGAACGAGGCCGGCGGCCTGCCCACCCGCAACTTCCGCAGCGGGCGCTTCGAAGGCGCGGCCAAGATCGCGGGCGAGGCCATCTTCGAGAACAACAAGGCGCGCCTGGGTAAGGAACTCTACAACCACGCGTGCAGCCCCGGCTGCGTCATCCAGTGCTCGAACAGCTACTACGCCGAGGACGGCTCGGAGATCGTTTCCTGCGTCGAGTATGAATCCGACTGGGCCTTGGGCGCGAACTGCGGCATTGATGACCTGGACGGCGTCGCCAAGCTGGTCTACTGGTGCAACGCCTACGGTACAGACACCATCGAGACCGGTGACGCTATCGCCGTGGCCATGGACTCCGGCTATCTACCGTTCGGCGACCTGGACGGCGCCATCGCGCTGCTGCACGAAATGGGCAAGGGCACACCGATGGGCCGCATCCTGGGTGGCGGTACGGCGTTCGTCGCCAAGGCCTTCGGCAATCCGCGCTCCCCGTCGGTGAAGGGTCAGGGTATGCCCGCTTATGAGCCGCGTGCGGTCAAAGGCATCGGCGTCACCTACGCCACCACCACGATGGGCGCCGACCACACCGCCGGCTACACCATCGCGCCGGAAATCGCCGGCGTGGGTGGCAAGTCCGACCCACTGGCCTCCGAGCCGGGCAAGGCCGACCTGAGCCGCGCGTTCCAGATGACGACGGCCTTCCTCGACTCCACCGGGCACTGCCTCTTCATCGCCTTCGCCATTCTGGACATCGCCAGCGGCTTCGAGGGCCTGGTCCAGGAAGTGAACGCGATGTTCGGCCTGAATATGACGGGCGACGAGTACGTGGCGCTGGGTGGTGAAATCCTCAAGCGCGAGCGCGCCTTCAACATCGGCGCGGGCCTCACGCACCTGGACGACCGCCTGCCGGAGTTCATGAAGTACGAAGCGCTCCCGCCCCACAACGTCGTCAACGACCTGCCGGACGCAGTCTTCGATGCCGTCCACGGCAAGATGTAGGCCGCCAGTCAGACTCAGTAGATCCCAAAATGCTCCAAGGGGATCGTCAGATCCCCGTTCTGGTCGGGGTCTGGCGATCCAGACCAAGCGAAATTGGATCTACTAAGACTTTGTGTTTCACGCAAACGCCGGAAGGGAATTCCCTTCCGGCGTCTTTTTGAGGAAAATAATCAGTGTGAATCTGCGAAAATCTGCGTCCGACTACCCACACAACGCCAGCAGATCCTCCACGTGCGCCGTCGCCAGGCAAATGACGGTATCGGCCGCGCCATAATACAGCTTCACCTCACCGTCGTCCTCCAAAATCATCCCGCAGGGGAAGATGACGTCGTTACGAAAGCCGTCGCGCGTCTCGTAGGGCGCTTCGGGGGCGAGTAACGGCGTCGGGCACAGTCCAATGCAGGTACGCGGATCGTCCAGGTCCAGCAGCATCAAGCCCGCCGTATAGCGTTTCTGCCATTGCGCTTCCCAGCCGTTTTTGCCGCGCGCCGGGTCGAAGTCCACAGCGTGGATCGTCGTCAGCCAGCCGCGGGGGGTCTTCACGGGCGGCGCCGCCGGGCCGATCTTGAGGTTCGCGTAGGGCACGTCCTCCACGCCGAGGACGAAGCTCGTGTTG
>JAIOAS010000205.1 GCA_019873725.1 Chloroflexota bacterium
GTCGGTCAATGAGTAGAACTGGAAGTCCTGCGCCGAAATCAACTTACCCAACTTGCGCCATTCCCCGGTGGGATCAAAGACCGTCACCCCGATACGCGGCGTCCCACCTAACTGCAGCGACGTGACTGCTCCCGTGGTCGGCGCGGGGATCGGGATACCGTGCTCGTCCTCGCGGAGCGCATTGACCACCTGCGAGACAAACCACAGCGCGGAGTTGGACTTGCCGGAGCCGGAATCCCCGACGATGACGGCGTGCATTAACTCGTCGGCGCGGAAACGATGCACGTTGTTGGGATCGGGCTGCAAGTTCACGTCCAACACCGTGCCCAATGCGATTTCCCCCTGGGTGCGACGGTGCGACAAATCGTCCGGCCAGGCGTCCAGCGAGGCCGAAATCGTGCCGTCCGAGATGCGGATCGGGTGGACGAGCGCCGCCAGTTCGTTAGCGGTCAGGGTTTGCGCGTGGCGCAGCGTATCAAACGGCCCGGCGTCCTCTGCACGCGCATCGAAGTCCAGCGTAATGGCCCGTTGCCACAAGGTCTCATCCCCGGCACGCGCGGCGACGGGCACGACGACGTTCTCCTCGCGCATCGCCGCAATGGACGCGGCAGCTAACCGTTCCAGCCTGGCCTGGTCAGGGGCCAGCAACGTCACCTGCGTCAGGAACAGCCCCGTGTCCAGTCCCGCGCTCAGACGGCGCACCTGCTGGTCGAGCAATTGCGCCACCAGGTCGCGCTGCGCGTCCACGGTCTGCCGGGCGAAGGCCAGGCCCGCCACGAGCGAGCCGCCGGACGGCCCCATCACACCCCGCGTCGTTACCTGGGTCGTGCCCATATTCGCCACCGTTGCCCCGACTTGTTCGGCGGCCTGGGCCTGCACGTACTCGCGCCCCTCGCCGATCATCGCTTCCTGCCGCACTTCAGCCCCGTCCACCTGCTCTTGGCTGTCACGGTAACCATCAAAGGTCTCGCTGCGGAAGCCGTTGACGAAGCGGTGGGTCTCGCGTTGTAACGCGCGGTCGGCGACGATCACATCCTGCTGTGAGAGGTGCCCGCTGCGTTGCCCGCTCTCGGCATAGCTGCCGCCAAAGGTACGCGCAAAGTGCTCGACGCCCTGGTAGCCGTCGCGGGTAGCCTGCTGCCAGGCGCTGTCCTGGTCCACCGCACTTTCCCAGGCGCGCTGCGCCTCGCGGTCGGTGTGGCTGGCGTCTTGATACGCTTCACTGTAGCCATAGGCTGTTTGACTCGACCGTACTCCGCCCCCACTACGCCATTCGGAGGTCTGCACCGTCTCGTTACCCTGCCAGGTCTGGCCCAGCGCCTCCTGCTGATTGCCGCTGCGGTCATACGAGGTATCGGCTTGTTCAATGCCTCCCGTGAGTGTGCTCTGCTGGCTGGAACGGTCAGTGTCCAGGCTGCCGGTGACGTCGGCCAGTTCGTGGTCGCGGGACTCGTACATAGTGCCGCTTTCACCGGCCTGCATCGTTTCGCCCCCGCCAATACCAAAGAGGCGCGGCGAAAGGCTGCCTTCGACGCCTTGTTCGGCGTAGGTCTGCATCTGCGCCCCGTCGCCCTGTACGGCGCTTTCGGTGTTGCGCACAAAGCCTTCGCTGCTCGTCTCGTTGCTAAACCCGATTTCGGCCTGCTGGTAGTCGCCCTGGGTGTGTTCATTGCCTGCCCCGCTGAACGACCGCTCGGTCTGTTCGTTGTAGCCCCCTTCCCAGGTGCGGCTACTGCCTCCGGTATAACGTTCGCCAACGCTGAAGTTCTCGACGCTGGAACGACTTCCGGCCCCGGAACGCACGCCGCTGACCCGTTCGTTGATACTCTCGACGCTGTGCAACCGGCCCGTCTCGTCGGTGTGCTGCTGGCGGTTGCCTTGTTGGGTGGCATCGCGCGCGCCCTGGGTTTGCATCACGCCGGCCTCGCTGCCACTGTAGGAACGGGAGAGACTGTAGTTGTCAGCATAGTCGCGTTCCAGGTTGACCTGGCTTTCTTCGTGCTCGTTGATGCGTTCGCTGATGCGCTGCCTGTCGGCGTAGGCGGTGTTTTCCTGTCCTTGATGTTCCTCGTGGCTCGCAGTCTCACGACGATAGGCGCTGACCGCATCGGACTGCCCGGCGGCCAGGCGATGGGCGTTCTGCTCGGTGCGCAGGCGTTGGTCGGCCCGCGTGACCTGCGTCGCACGATGTGTCTGCTCGCTGAACACCGCCACCGGATTCAGGAACAGGGGTAGCACCGCACTCACATTGGCCGACTCGCTCTGCTTCACCTTGGAAGCGAAGTAGCTCAGAGCCTGGGCAGTGTCCGCGAGCATCCGGCGGATGTCCAGCGCGTGCAAGGGATGCGCCAGCGTCAGGACGGCGAACGGCTCCCCGGCCAATGCAGCGGCGATGACTTCGAGCTGTTCTTGCGCGTCGGTGGTGACCAGTTGGTTGATGCCGTGGCTCGAGCCCATTCCGGGGGCCAGGCGCGGCACGATCTGGCCGATGAGGGACGCCGTGTAGCGACAGGCCCACAAGTGATTGTACAAGGCCGAGGCTTCATCGGCGGATAACAAGGTAAAGCGCGACTGCCGGAAACGCCCTTGCAGCGCCGCAACCAGGCGCGCCGAATTCAAAGCGGCGGCTTGCACGGCCTGGTCTTGGGTCTTGCCCGTTGCCACTCCGCCGTAGACCTGGACGAGGCCCAGTTCGGGCACATTGGCCAGGCCAAAGGCGGCAGCCGTGTTGCGCGCGCCTTGTGGATCGTACAGGCTGCTCACCACATCGTCGGTGAGTTCCAGGTGCGTCCGCGCGTGACGGTAGGGTTTGCGCAGGATGCGCAGCGCGTGCGGCGACCACGCCCGCCAGCCATCGGGCAAGGCCCAGGCGTATGCGTGCAGCGATGCGCCGTCGGGGGTGAGGGTCATTGAGAAGGGGTTGTTGATGGTGTTGGTGTTGTTCATAGGGTCTCCTTGTTGAATTGGTAGACGGCAGACAGTAGACGGTAGACGGGTGGGGGAGAGGGAAAAGGGGGTGAGGGGGCGACTTAGTGAAAAAGTGTAGCCCCTGTCACCCCGTTACCTCGTCCCTGTCCTTCCCTGTCTACTGTCTACCGTTTACTGTCTACTATTGTCGCTTAATCTGTTGGATAACGTCCCGGCTTGCCATTCTCCCGCCGAAGAACGGCGTGAGACGGTCCCAGAACAGGAAGCGCAGGACGTAGGCATAGAAGCCGATGGCCGACATCACGGCAAAGCCCAGTAGCCACACCGAGATGCCGTAGAGCGTCGTCGCGCCCGGCTCCGGCGTGCCACTGACGAGCAACGCGGCGATGCGGTAGGCAAAGAGCAGGCCGGCGTTGCCCGCGAGGAAGAAGTAGATGTAGTTCGTGGTCGCCGCGCGGTCATCGGGCTTGAAGTAGGCCAGCGCCGCTGCCGCGCCCCACATCGGGGCCAAGACCCAGCGCAGCGCGCCGGGGGCCAGGATGAGGGCCAGGGTGTGTAAGGCCAGGATCAAATATGACATTGTGTGAATCCTCCTATGTATGAGTGTTTTCGACAGGCTTCACCGGATAGTGCCTCTCTCCATCCTGTGCATCCTGTCAATCCTGTCCAAGAAAACGAAAAAGGGGAGGACGCGGGATAGTTCCCGTGTCCTCCCCTTTTATTCTCCGCGCGGTGTTACCCGGTCAGAGCGCCGCAGGCTTGGAGGTTCCTGCGGTTTGGAGCCGAAGCCCCGGACTTTTCGCGCCTGGATGGTGATGCTGTATCCAGGTGTTGTACATCTATTATACCATATTCAGACCTTGAATTTCAAGGGGGGGATCGCCTCAATAATCATCATAATTCCCCCCTCGCCTTCAACCATTCCGCCTGCAACGCCACCACCAGGTCTTCCACCTGTGCCACATCCGGCGCTTCCGGCAGCGTCGAGGCCACCTGCAACGTCGTCAACCGCGCCTCGTACTCCGCTGCCAACGCCAGCAGTTCGTCGTACTGCAACAGCCCGTTCCGCACGGTCAACAACCACTCGCGGTCGGGGCGGTAGACGTGGACTTCCCCTCACACCAAGCTCCGCCCCTGGAACTCCGGATGCTTGTCCAGGAACTTCAACAGGCCCTCTTTCAACGCCGTCCATTGCGCCTGCGCCGCTTGCGCTTGCGGGGAGTCTTCTCCATAGCTCGCACAGGCGGCATCGTAGGCTTCCTCGGCCTGCGCGAACTGGTCACGGAGCTGCTGCAACTTCTTCTCGTTCTGCGCCTGTTGGCTCACCACCGACGTGGCGACCACAGCCACGTAGGGCTTGCCGCGCTCGTCCAGGCGTGGTTCCAGGTAGCCTTCGATGATCAGATCAGAGTGATCGTCGGCGTGCGCGCGGCCCCGGTTGTATTGCCGCTCGCTGCATTGGACGCTGTAGGTCACGGCCTTGAACAGCGGCAAGCCTTTGGGGGCCGTGCTGGACGCCGGGCCGGTGACGATGCGGAAGGTGACAATACCTTGCCTGATATGCAAGTCTTCAGGGTGGCCGGTCAGGATGATCTTGGCGCTCATTGGTGGATGACCTCGCTGGATATGTTGTTGTGCGAAGTGTAGCACAGATTGACGAAGCGACAAAACAAGTTCGCAGATGTTGATCAACTGAACAAGGAACAAGAGAGCGAACAACGATCAGACATTCGGTGGATCATTGTGTCTCAGACAGTTTGCTGTAGAATCGTTAATCAAGCTTCATCTTCATTCGTGTATACGCTATGTCTTTCCCATTCCAGCATTAACATATATCGTAGTTGTCTATGTATCAGAAAGGAGCGTGTAGCGATGAAAGGCTATCGACTCGGTACTTTGAGCGTGATTTTGCTCATCGTGACGACGTTGCTCCATACATTCGCAGCGGGCGACGTGCCGCCTACCGGTCTGGCCGGAAGCGCACCGTTCAGCCTCAGCGTCTACACCGTAACCAGCACTGCCGACGCCGGACCAGGCACCCTGCGGCAAGCCCTACTCGATGCCGCGAGTGGCGATACCATTCTGTTCTCGGCGATGACATTCCCACCGGCGAATCCGGTGACCATCACCTTGAGCAGTGCTTTGCCGCCGATCACGCACGACAACCTGACACTGGATGCCAGCAATGCCGGAGTGATCCTGGATGGCAGCGCTGCGGGTGGTGTCAGCACACCGGGACTGGACATTCGCGCCAACGGGGTGACGGTGCGCGGTCTGCACATCGTTAACTTCACCGGCTGCGGCATTGAACTGCGCGGGCAGCACAACACTGTCGGCGGCGATCGGCAGACAGGCAATGGGCCACTTGGCGAGGGCAACCTCATCAGCGGCAACGGTATCTGCGGCATCGGGATGTGGGAGGCTACGACGGCCTACAATGTCATTCGTGGGAACCTGATCGGTGTGGATGCGTCTGGGCTACAGGCGTGGGGCAACCAGGGGGACGGCATTCACATCAACAGCGCCAACCACAACACCATCGAGGAGAATGTGATCGGTGGTAACGCTAGCGCGATTCAAGGCTGCTGCAATACCGACAGCAGCTATAACGTCATTCGCGACAACCGGATCGGGGTGGGCAGCGACGGTCAATCTCCTATCCCTAACACGATGTTCGGAGTCTGGTTTCACGATGGCGCGAGTCACAACACCGTTGGGCCAGGTAATGTCATCGCGCACAATCCCTTTGGTGTGCAGGTTGACACGGCTGCCAGTACAGGCAATACGATCACGGGCAATAGCATCTACAGCAATACCGAACAAGGCATCCGTCTGGACGATGGGGGCAATGGCAATCTGGCCGCGCCCTTCCTGATGGCCTTCAACCTGGCAGAAGGCAGCGTTTGGGGGCGCGCCTGCGCCAGGTGTAGCGTAGAAATCTTCTCCGACTTGGGTGATCAGGGCGCGGTCTACGAAGGCCAGACCACGGCAGACGCGACAGGACTCTTTGTGTTTGCCAGGGGCGCGCCCCTGACCGGCCCGCATCTCACGGCGACGGCGACGGACATGGCGGGGAACACCAGTGCATTTTCGTCGCCCACCAGCGGCTCGGGCGTGGAATGGATCATCCAGGAGGGCAACTACCGCTTCATTTCTTCTTTGGAACCCAGACGCTCCGAGGAGCTGGCCGACAATCACATTGGCAGCGGTGCGGGTGCGTTGTGGACATTGGGGGATCTGTATGCCTGGTTCGACCAGGAGATAGCGACCTCTGGCGTCACCCGCTTCAAGTTGTCTGTGCAAGAGGGCGAAGAACCCATCGACTGGACTAAACCGGAGCTATCCATCGAACCTTACTATGACGCCTGGATTACCGATATCGTCAGCCACGGCCTAACCCTGACCTACTATCTGAACTTCTGGGACAAGGCCAACCACCCCGACGGCTGGACGGGAATCACCTCGCGGTTCAAAACTGTCGAAGACGTACAACGTTTCCAGGAATTCGTGCAATTCATCGTTCCCCATTTCTGTGGACGCGTTCCCTACTTCGAGATTTGGAGCGAGCCGGATAACGCCGCCAGCCCGGTGCAATACATCGAGCCACAGGATTACATCTCAGTCACACACACTCTCATCCCGATCATTCGGAGTGCTTGTCCCCAAGCCAAGATTGTGGTAGGCAGCACGTCTTACCTGAAGAACCCCGATGCGTACCAGTATATGCTTACCGTGGTACAATCGGACCTGATGCCGTTGGTTGATGTCGTCGCCTGGCACTCGATGTTCGGCACATCGCCGGCCTACCCCGACCACGCCGATTACTACTACGCCTACCCTGCCATCGTGCAATACCTCAAGGATGAAGCCATTGCGCACGGCTTTGACGGCGAATTTCGCGGCGACGAGATCATCTGGCGCAGCCCTGACTGTTCCTGGTGTGCACCTGAGGATCCGTTGTACACCAACAGCACCGCGGCCAAGTACTATGCCCGCGGCATCGTCATCAACCTGGGAATGGACCTTGACGTGAATCCTACCGGGATGTCCAGCCTGCGCCGGGAGTCGTTCACCGTCCTGCGCAACCTGTCCACGGTCTTTGCCGGAGCCGAGGTGGCGGCTTTCCCGATCCAGGTGCAGACGACGATGACCCAAGTGGCATCATATACCTTTGCCCTACCGGATGAACGGCATCTGCTGGCAGTGTGGAATGATGGGAGCGCTACCGATGAAGACCCTGGCATCAGCTCAACCCTGCGCCTGCCAGGTTTTGCCGGTCAGATAGCCGTCGGCATTGATCCACTGCACAGCCTGATGCAATCGTTAGTGACGGAGGATGAAGGCCAAACGTTGGTCATTCACAATCTGCGGGTGAAGGACTATCCCCTCCTCGTGCGGTTATCGCCTGTGCGGATGGTATATCTACCGCTTGTCATACGACAATGACCGTTTTCAGATTCGCGGATCGCCCGGACGCTTTCCTCGTTGTCAGAACCGTAATCAGTCAAAATGACTGATTACGCCCTCAAAAAAGGCCGGTCAAGCGCCTTTTTGGGTCTAAAATGAGGGTGTTGTATCCACATTTTAGCGGAAAGGAGAAACGGCGCTGACCGGTATCCGTATTGTAACCCCATTGGTTCACTTGTGGAAGGGCGTGACGCAGAACACCTCCTTACCACCCCAACGTGATTTGCGTACCCTATTCAAGGTCGCCGGGCCGAGGCGTTCCGGCAACTCCGGGAGGGGATTTCCGATCAGGAAATCCTCTGTGCGCCGCTGGACATCGCCAAGAACGTCCACTGGGCCGCTTTTCACACGGCCGATGGGCGGTTGCTGCACGCGCCATTCGAGGTCACCACCCTCAAGATCGGCTTCGAGCGTTACGTGCAGACCCTCGATGCGTTGGTGGCCACCCACCGCCCGCGACTGGTCATCCTCGGCCACGAGCCGACCGGCGTCTATCACGAGAGTTGGGCGCGCAATCTAATCAGCCGTTACGCCGAGCACCTGGCGGAGCGCGCCACGCCGCGCTTTGTCTATCACTGGGTCAATTCCTACCAGGTCAAGCTCAACCGCACCCAGACGACGCTCAGTTTCAACAAGACCGATCTGGTTGATCTCGGCGCCATCGGCGATCTGTTGCTGCGCGGGTTGGGCTTTCCGGCGCACCTGCCCAGCGATACCGACTTGCTGGTGCGCCAGGAGGTCTACGCTCTGCGCGCAACCCAGGCCGAGCAGCGTCGCGTGGGCAACCGCATCATCGGGCTGTTTGACCAACTGATCCCCGGCGCGCTGCTCAACCCACGCCGCTTAGCCCGCGCCCATCCCGACCTGGACGTGCCCACGCCGCTGGCTACCCGCCCGCTCGAACGGCAACTGGTCGAAGCGCTCATCACGCTGTGTCCCAATCCCTACGACATCCTCGCGCTGGACCCCCCAGGGATCATTGCGCTCTTTCACGAGCACGGCTACCGCTGCGGCCCCAAAACCGCCGACAAGCTCCTCGCCGTGGTACAGCGCGCGCTGCTCCCCCCCGCCGATGTCGCCCCAGCCCTTGCCGCACTCCTGCAACGCGAGTTCGCCCACTATCAGTTTCTGAGTACGCAATGCGCCGCGGCGCTCGCTTCCCTGGAAGCCCTGCTGCCCCATACCCGCGCCCGCCATCTGCTGCCCATTCCTGGGACCAGCGCCCATCTGCTCGCCCGCTATCTGACCGGCGTGGGCAACCTCGACAATGTACTCTTTGCCGGGCAGATTTGGAAAAAGGCGGGGATGACGCCCACGCTCTACAGCAGCGGCGATGTCGTCATCTATGGGCACATGTCCAAACAAGGCGATCCCTTTTTCCGCGATACGCTCTATCTCCTGGGGTATCAGCTCGCTTTACACTGCCCGTACTTTGGCGATGCCTTTCTCAACGCTATCGAACGCGGCAAGAGCGAGACCGAAGCCACCATTCACGCCGCGCACAAGGTTAATCGCGTCTTCTTCCACCTCTTGCAGCACGACGAACCTTTTGCGCCGCCCGATATTGCCGACTATCCGGCGTTTTGCCGCCAGGGGGAGGCGCGTCTGCAGCGCTACCTGGCGCAAAAAAAGCAGAGCCGCCAACGCCAGACTGCGCGCCGGCGGCCACGCAAACAGCCCCAGTAGGGAGCCGCGTGCCGGGCCGCAGCGTGCCCACGGCGTCTGAGTGCGCCAGGCGGGTAACCCGCACGACATCGGTTCAGCAGTGCTGAAACTGTGTCATCAGGGGGAGCTCACCCCTGAACAGCACCGTCCACGGCCCGGCAGCTATAGTGTAGTCGTTTTGTCCGGTGTGTCAATCGCGCGCGAGCCGCCTGCTCCGGTCCCTCTGCAGTGCAGGGCCGATGCCGCCAGTACCCTTTGACGCACAGACGTCGTAAATGAGCCTGGCTGCCCGCTTTTGCCGCCCGTGTGGCGGGGATGCATGGGGTCAAAGAACAGCCATACCAGTCCGTACTTGATGGCGCCCGTGCAGGGCTTATGTGTAACCAGGATGGACGGGTTGTTCTGCTAAAAGTGGCCTGCAGGTACGGTTGAC
>JAIOAS010000206.1:0-3354 GCA_019873725.1 Chloroflexota bacterium
ATAAGTTCATCCCCGAAAGCCCGATCCTCCGCCAGGGCCGTTGGGTGCAGACGACCAAACTGCCGTTGGTGGATGCGGATGGCGTCGCGCGGAAAGTCCTGGGCATCTCCAACGATATCACCGAGCGGATGCAGATGGAACAGGCCATCCAGTCCTCGTTGGAACGGCGCGGACGTCAGGTGCAGACCAGTACCGAAATCGCGCAGGAGATCGCCGCGGCCACCGCACTGGATGAGCTTTTTGAGCGCGTTGTAACCCTGGTTAAGGAACGGTTTGGCTATTACCACGCCCAAATATTCCGCTACGATGCCTCCGCCAGAGTGATGCGCCTGGTTGTCGGTTATGGCATCGTGGGGGCGCGTATGTTGGCGATTGGGCATGCCGTACCGATGGGGCGTGGGGTGGTGGGCACAGCCGCCGCCACCGGACGACCGATGCTGGTTCCCGACGTCACGCGCGACCCTGACTGGGTGCCTAACACCTATTTGCCGGGCACGCGCGGTGAGTTGGCCGTGCCGATCAAATTGCGCGATCAAATCCTCGGCATTCTCGACGTGCAGAGCAACATCACGAACGCGCTAACCGCGGAGGATCAACTGTTGCTTGAAGGGTTATGCGGCCAGATTGCCATTGCCATCCACAACACGCAACTGCTTGAGTCCGCCAACACCTTCCGGCAGGTCATCGCTTCTTCCGGGCAGGGCATCACTATCGCCACGCTGGATGGCATGCTGACCTACGTCAACCCGGCCTTCTGCGCGCTGGTCGGCGTATCCGATCCCCAGGCATTGGTGGGGCAATCCTCCTTCTCCTATTATCCTAAAGCCCTGCATAACCGATTGCGCAAAGAAATCATACCGATCCTGATGGAACACGGTCACTGGCAGGGCGAACTGGCCGTGCTGTCGCGCACCGGTGTTGAGACGCCCACCCTGGAAAATTTGGCGGTCGTAGCGGACGAACAAGGACAGCCGTGCTATCTGACCCGTCAGGTGAGCGACATCACCGCGCGCAAGGAAATGGAAGAGGCGCTGGCGATGGAGCGGCATCTTCTGCATGCTCTGTTGGACAACGTACCCGATCACATCTACTTCAAAGACCGCGAAAGCCGTTTCCTGCGCATCAGTACCGCCAATGCGCGCTGGCTCAACGTGGCCGATCCGTCTATGGTGTTGGGCAAGACGGACTTCGACTACTTTGCCCCGGAACACGCGAACAAGGCGCTGGCCGACGAAAAACACATTCTGGAGACCGGCGAACCGTTGCTGAATATTGAGGAGAAGGAAGTCTGGCCGGATGGCCGTGTGACCTGGGTTTCTACCTCCAAAATGCCGTTGCGGGATACGGCCGGCAATATCATCGGCACGTTTGGCATCTCGACTGACATCACAGCGCGCAAACTGGCCGAGGAGGAGCGCGAGCGTTTGTTGCGCAACATGGAGTCGCAAGCCTCGGAACTGCGCAGCGTGGTAGAGGATTTGACCATCATCCAGGAAACGATGACGGCGCTGACGGCGGCCTTAACGTTTGACGAAGCGGTTGATATCCTGTTGCGCTCGACGGTGACGGCACTAAAGGCCGATCGGGTCAGCATGTTCATCCTGGATGGCGACCGCCTGATCCGTGTGGGACTGTATCCTGCCACGGCAGCATCCCGCGCCCGGATTGGTGATGTTATCTCGCTGGCCGATTATCCGTTGACCCGGCAAGTGGTCGAATCCCGCCGCGCTTTGGCCGTTACCGTGGATTCTCCCGACTTGTCCGAACATGCGCGCCGTTCCTTCATCGAAGGGGGGATTGTGGCTAATGCAACAACGCCGTTGATCGGGCGTGGCGGTGTGCTGGGGACGCTGGTGGTCAGTTACACTACCCCTGGACGCAGTTTTTCCGAACACGATATGCGCATGTTGCAGATGTTGGCCGATCAAACCTCCCTGACGCTTGAGAATATCCGGCTGCTGGAACAGACGCGCGCGCGTGTCGAACGTGAGCGTCGGGTGCGTGCCATAACTGACAGAATCCGGCGGGGCACCGACCGGGATGCGATTATGCGCGCGACATTGCAGGAATTGCGCCAGATGTTCAACGCGCCTGAAGCCATCATCCGCCTGGGCAGTCGAGAACGCCTGCTTACGGACGACACTACACCGTCCGACTGACAACTCTAACATTGATCAGACGAAAGACTACCAGACTAAAGACTATCAGACTAAAGACTATCAGACTAATTCAAAGAGGTGTACCAATGCCATACCAATTACAGATGGGCGATGACGGGATTTTACGCATTAACTTCGTTGGCGGTGCGTTGGAAAGCGATGAGATAGACGACTTCGTGCGGGCGTTTAGCGTCTATCTGGAAGCGGCCACGCCTGAAGCGCCTTTGCGCACGCTGACGATTACCGAGCACGCGGGTGCCAAGCTGTCGCCCAAGACGCGCAAGATGTTCGCTACGCTTAACCATGACCCCCGGCTAGGGAAATCGGCGACGGTGGGCGTTGACCGTTACACGCGCGTCCTGGTGGGCTTTGTGCTCAAGGCCACCGGACGTGACAACATCCGTTTTTTTGAAACCGAAGCGCAGGCGCTGGCCTGGTTGCGCGAGTAGGCAGGAGCGATGGCTCACCAATTAGAACTTGAGAGCGATGGCATTTTACGTTTGACGTTCATCGGCGACACGGATTACCAGGGCGCTGAGAAACTGCTGGCCGATTTCATGCCTTTCCTGGAGCAGACGACGGTGGATAAGCCGTTGTTAATTCTCTGGGATGATACACATGGGGGCAAAGCCAGTTCTGATGCGCGTAAAGTGTATGCTGATCTCAACCGCGATCCGCGCATCGGCAAAGTGGCCATTTTTGGCGCGCAGCGTTATGGACGCGTGCTCGGTGAATTTGTGTTGAAACTCACCGGGCGTGACAATGTCCGTTTCTTCAATAACGAAGCCGAAGCGCGTGCTTGGCTCCTGGCATAGTGTGGCAGCGATACCCCACGGCGCGTTCGGCTCGGGGAATTCAAAAAAGGATTTTCGATGGCCAAAATGACATTCGAAGCATATAAACAGTTGGTCGAGACACAAGGTCGCGCATTGCTCGACGTCATCCAATCCGTGGCTATGGGCAACCTGGATGTGGAGGTCGAAATCCCGGAAGGAATTGATGTGCTCTCCGACCTGGCCGTGGGGATTCAGATGATGATCGACGACCTGCGGGACATCATGCGCGACGAGAATCAGGCCCGCCAGATCGAGCGGCAGAGCCGCGCCTTGTTGTCTGCAGTGCAGTCCATCGCCTTAGGCGATCTCGATGTCAAGATTGACATCCCTGAAGGGGTAGAGGAGCTTTCAGAGTTGGC
>JAIOAS010000206.1:3841-9409 GCA_019873725.1 Chloroflexota bacterium
TCGCTGCTCAGCAAACAGGTGCGCGAACTGGACTGTTTGAACGATATCGGCCGTAAGATCGCCGAATCACCGCCGATCCCAGAGCTCCTGCGCTGGACGGCCGAGCGCATTCCCCAGGCCATGCAATATCCCGATATCTGCCTGGCGGTGATCGAGTACGCCGGACACTTCTACGGTCAGATCGATGCAGTGGACCTGCCCCGTCAGATGATGGCCGGGATGCGCATCGGGGATGAGTTGGTGGGGCGCTTGTTGGTCGCTTACCGCGAGGACACCGACGCCCAGGCGCATTATTTCCTCGACAGTGAAAGTGCTCTGGTGGGCGATATCGCGCGCCGTTTGACCGGCTACATCGAAAACCGCCGCCTGCTGGAACAGACCGAAATGCGCGCCAGGCACGAGCAAGCGTTGCTGGAAATCGCGGCGGCGATCGGCAGCAGTGAGGACCTGGAAGCCATATCCCGAACGCTGCCCACCGTCGTCGCGCCGCTGTGTCAACTGGCTCCGGTAGACCTGTTGTCGGTGGAGACCTACACGCCCGGCGAAAACGAAGTGACTGTTTTGGCTGCCGTGACGGAGACGGATACCGGGCATTTTAGCCCGCCGGGCACCCGGCTGCCGCTCGAAGGTTCCGCGCCCGGATGGGTGGTCACGCACGAGCGCCCGTGGCACCAGGACGATATACACAAAAAACCGGTTTTTTCTGAGGATATGCACTTGATTGGCGAAGGCATTGTCGCCCGGCTCGTTCTGCCGTTGCGCTTTGGCGAGCGGATCATCGGAACCTTGACGCTGGCGAGCAAACAACCCGCGGCGTTTACCCCAGAGCGGGTGTCATTGCTAACGCAGGTGGCAAATCAGTTGGCCCAGGCCATCGAACGCGCCCGTCTGCTGGCCAGCACGCGCGCCGCCCTGGCGGCCGAGGCTGAGACGCGCCGCAGCTACGAGCGCCGTGACTGGGAGGCATATCTGCAAGAGCATCGTCGATTACGCCAGAACACGTTCGTCTACGATCAAGGCGGGGTGACTCTGACGCCCGATTTCTGGCGTCCGGAAATGCAGCGCGCTTTGCGCGAAATGACCCTGGCGACGTCCGCGCAGTCCCACAATGGGACAGGAGAGCCGGCTGACGACAGCGCGGATAAGCGTGTGGGACTGGCTGTGCCCATCGAGATGCGCGGTCAAGTGATTGGCGTACTCGGCGTTGAGGACCCGGAAGGGCAGTGGCGCAGCTCGCCGGATCACCTGGCGCTGATCCAATCCGTCGCCCAGCAGTTGGGCCAGGCGTTGGAGAGCGCGCGTCTGCTTGAGGCGACCCAACGGCGCGCCGCGCGTGAGGAGCGCACGCGTCAGATCATCGACAATATCCGTTCGGCCTCCACCATTGAAGATGCGGTCAAACGCGCCGTTCAGGAAATCGGGCGTGTGCTGAACGCTTCCGAGATGGTTGCGCGGCTCGGGCCGGAAAATCTCCTGTTGCCTCCTGAGGAAGGAGAAACCTATGCATAACGAGAGAGCGCAGACATTCTTGACGGACGTGGCGCCTGACAATACACTTTCCCTGAATCGGGTGCAGCGTATCAATCTTGTGCGTCGTGTCGTCGGGCTGGTCCTGGTAACCTGTGCCCTTGTCCTGGTGGGCTGTATCGTGGCGTTGTTCCTGGTCGAGGACTTCCCTATTGCCCCGCTTATCGTCAATGTGATAGCGATCGGCTTGTTGGTTGGGGTGATTGTATTGCTATCGCGTGAGCGTTTTGCGGTGGCCTTGCCGTTTTGCATAATCAGCTTATCGGTGATCCAGTTTGCCGCCATGTACTATGTCAACGGGCCGCAGGGGCCCCTGGCGCTCCTGACACCGATCATCATCATCATCGCCGGTGTCGTCGGTGAACGGCGCTATGCCCAGCCTGTCGTGATAATTCACGTTTTCTTCTATCTGGTTTTTATTGTTTTAGAAGCGGTGGGGGTGCTCGTTCCCCCTCAACTGCCGGCATTAGCCGCTAGAATAGCCTGGGGGGTGGTGTTCGTCCTGGCTACAGTGATGATGGTCATTATTAGCCACGGGTTTGTGGGCAGCCTGGCCTTATCCCTGTCCGCGTCTTTGCAGCGCGAGGAAACCCTGGCCGAAATCAGCCAACGCTCGCAAGCCGCCGCCGAGGCTGAACGTGTGATGCAATCACAGGCATCCGAGAATGCGCGTCAACTTCAAGAGGTGGCGCACGAGTATGTCACTTACCTGGAACGCATCGCCGCCGGAAACTACAGCGCTTCGCTCGACCTGAGGGCGCTGGCCGGGCGACCCAATCTACCGCCAGAGTTAATTAGTCTGGGAGAGTACATCAATACGACGGTTTCCAGCCTGGTGAAGGCACTGGATGAAGCGCAAAGCGCGCAACAGACTTACATCCGTCAGTCCTGGGAAGGGCTTATGCAGGCGAAACGTACTCCCAGCGGCTATCGTTATCGCGCCACCGCAGCCGCCGACGCGCCTGAGATCGAGGTGGACGAAAATGCCTGGCTTCCCCCCATGACGCGGACGGTGCGCTCTAAAGATGTGACGGTGGGGCCCCAGGAGCTGGCGCTGCCCATCGCGTCCGGTGCGCGCGCCCAACTGATCGGCGCGCTGGGCGTGCGGCGTGAGCAGGCTGAACCCTGGAGTGAGGACGAGTTGGCGCTGGTGACGACTGTGACCGACCAGTTGTCCCAAACGTTGGAAAACCTGCGTCTGCTGGATGAGACCACCCGCCGTGCGGCCCGCGAGCAAATGGCCGGCGAAATCACGGGGCGCATCCGCGAAGCCGTGGAGATCGAGGCCGTCTTGGAGCGCGCTTTGAGTGAACTGGGGCGCGCCCTCGCTGCCGAGCGTGGTAGGGCCTATCTGAGGCTGAGTGAGCAGGAAGAAGCTCAATAAAGGTAAAAGCATCCATCATGATGAGGAATCGACTATGATGAAATCGGGGACTGACCGAAGGACCGCTATAGCGACGGCGTGGGAACGTTTTGTGACCGTCGATGTTCCTGACGAAGAAGAAGCGCGGGTGGGACGCCTTTTCTGCGTGATGATGGTGCTGACATTTGCAGTGGCGTTGGGATTGGTGTTGATCTTCGTGATTGCCACGCTGCGGGGAATGTTCGCTAACCCCTGGCTGGGGTGGCTGGGGACAGCTTTCCCGCTGGTGTTTGTGCCCTTATCCATTGTCAGTTTCTACCGTGCCAAGCAGGGATACGTGTCCTCTACGTCCCGCACATTTGTGTGGCTCAACTTCATTGGGATCGCCTTAGCTGTTTTGATCTTTGATGGCGTCAATTCTCCGGGCTGGTTGCTCTTCTTCTGGCCAGTCACGCTGGCCGGCATGTTTTTGCGACCAATGAGCGCGGTGCGGATGGCGTTCGGCGTTTTGCTGTATTATGGTGTGCTTGCGCTGCTATCAAACTATGTCTTCGTCGGCGTGAAATCGAGCCTGTCTTTTGAACTCTTCTACTACCTGACCCGCGCCTTTTCCTTGTTGATGCTGGTTGCCACGGCCGGTTTCGTGACCTACCTGAGCATGAACAGCGTACACCAAAGTCTGGCCCGTACACGGCAGATCAGCCAGGATTTGCGCGCGACCCAGCGTATGCTGGAAAGACGGGTTGCCGAGCGCACGGATGAACTGGCGAGACGCGCCGAGCAGTTCAGGACGATTGCCGAACTGAACCACGCCATCGCCTCTATTTCCGATATGCAGCAGTTGCTGGATACGACGGTGCGTTTGATTGCCGAACGTTTGAAGTACGATCACGTGGGAATTTTCTTCGTCGATCCGCATGGCGAATGGGCTGTACTGCGCGCCGCCTCCTCGGCGGGGGGGCAACGCATGTTGGCGCGGGGCCACCGGTTGCGTGTAGGGCGACAGGGTATCGTGGGCTATGTTGCCGAGACGGGCGTGCCCCGGCTGGCGTTCAACGTCGGCGAGGATGCTGTCTGGTTTAATAACCCTGATTTGCCGGACACCAAATCGGAAGTCAGTTTGCCGTTGATCGCGCGCGGGCGGACGGTCCTCGGTGTGTTGGACATTCAGACACGCGCCGCTGCGGCCTTCACGGAAGAAGACGTGACCGTGTTGCGCATCCTGGCCGATGGCATCGCCGTCGCTATAGCGAACGCCCTCTCCCTGGAGGAGACAACCAGTGCGCTGGAGCGTCTGGAACGTTATCGAGAGCAAGACGCCCTGCGCGCCTGGCGGCAGGTATTGGCGCGCCGCCGCATGCAGATTGGCTACACGTTTGATTCGGGCTTTATCTACCCGGTCGAGGTGAGTGCCGCCTCCGATATTGCCGCGGCGCAGGCGCTGACGGACGTGACCACGCGAGTCACCGATACCGGGCAGCACCTGCTCTTAGCGCCGATTCGCATTCAGAACCGCAACCTGGGCGTGCTCTCCTTCGAGAAGTCCGCCCCGTGGGACGAGGAGCAAATCCAATTGGCGCGCTTTGTGGTAGAACAGTTGGACCTGGCGTTGGACAACGCCCGTTTGTTGGAAGAAAGCCGGTTGCGCGCTACGCAAGAGCGCGCCCGTAGTGATATCGTGGGGCGGGTGCGGGCGATGACCAGCACCGACGCCATCTTGCGCAATGCCGCGCGTGAGTTGGGGCTGGCGCTGCAAGTCGAGCGCAGCCGTATCCAACTGCTGCCGCCCGGCGAGGGGCGCGTTGCGGATCAGCCGCAGGAGTAAATGAGGCCGTATGAAGCAACGTGTGCGTGGATTGGGTTTGATCCTACTCTTAAGCCTGCTGTTCGCGTGCAGTCCGACGCCGACGGTTACGCCATTGTCGACGTCTGTTCCGGCGCGTGGCAGCTTACGCCTTTTCCTGGTCAACAGCTATGGCGAGGATGATTTCTGGGCGCAGCAGGTGCGAACGGGGATTTTGGAAACATTGGCGCGTGGGGGATATGCCAGCGTTGATGGCACGTTGGAAATGGAAACGTTCTATATGGATGTGCGGCAAGTCTCGGCGATTGATGAGGCGACACCGGCAGCCCTCCGGGCTGTGGAGCGGCTCGCGGAATTTGAGCCTGATATTGTGATCGTTTCTGGCGACGAGGCAACGCGCACCATCATTCCGTTGTATTTTGATCCCACGCTACCTTTTATCTTCTGTGGGGTCAGCAACACGCGGAGTCTGGAGGGGGTGGAACACGCTCACGTCACCGGGATTTTGGAGTCGCAGCATCCGGTGCAAACCGTCGCGCTGGCGTATGCTTTGGTTGAGGGCGCGCAACAGTACATGGTCCTCGGCGACGGCTCTATATCGGGTAGGACCCGTGCCCTGTCGGCTTATGGCGCTTTGCTACAGAGCGAGTACGGTACGCCGGCCCCTCGGTTCCGGATGGCGCCAACCTGGGCGCAGTGGCAAAAAACGGTATTGGAAGATGCGCGCGAGGTGGATTTCATCTTGTTGGCGAGTCATCAAGGCGTCACCGATGCCGCCGGACGGCTTATCGATGAAAAAGAGGTCATCACCTGGATGTTGGAGAATTCCCCCGTGCCGGTTTTTGCCTTAACGAATATCGCTATCATCAATGGG
>JAIOAS010000207.1 GCA_019873725.1 Chloroflexota bacterium
ATCGAGCGCCGCTTCCACCTGAACGGTGTCTTTTACCAGGAAGATTTCCGGCTTGACGAAGAGCAATAGCTCGTTGCGATGCGTCTCCCGGCCGATCTCGACCGGTTGCACAATGGCAAAGTCATCGCAGGACGGCGTAATGGCGGCGATTTTTTTGATCAAGGCTGTGTCAACTGTCATACTTTTCTTTCCTTTTACTATAGAGATGTTTGAGTCTACTGAAAAAACCAAGATTTTCACCACGGAGACACAGAGGTCACGGAGTTCTATTTAACTGTATTTTGATAAAATTGATATTGCTAACCGGAAAATCAATTTCATTCAAGATAAAAATAAAGATTCCTCTGTGTTCTCCGTGCCTCTGTGGTGAATTTCCCTTTTTGCAGTAGAGTCATGTTTGATTGTGCAAAACCCACATGAAAGGGCGCACTTTTGCTTCGTGCGCCCTTTGCATAGACTCACCACGCTTATATCAAGCTCATCGCCCGGTTGAAGATCTCGATGGCCTGATCGACCATGCCGTTAGCCATATACGCATCACCGAGCACCTGGTAGAGTGCGGCGTTCCGCGGCTGTGCCGCGATGGCTTCCTGCAGATCGGCGATGACGTCATCCAGGCGGGCTTCCGCCAGGATGAGGTCGTTGTAACGGGCCAGCGCCGTGTCGACGTCACCGGCTTGCCACGCCGCGCGCGCCTGAGCGAGCACGCCGGCATGCTCGTCCATCTCGCCCGCTTCGACCTCGGCGAAGATTGGCCGGGGCGTCGCTGCGGGCGCTACCTGTGGCGCTACGGCGACCGGTTCCGGCGCTACGACAATTTTTTCTTCGACGACTTTTTCGGCGACGGCTGCCGGCGCTCGCCCGACGGGGGCAACTGCGCTGACCGGTGCGGGTTTGGGCGGTTCGACGACAGGAGGGGCGGCGGCTACCGGCGCTTCGACTTTGGCGGCGGCTGCCGGCGCTTCGGCTTTGGCGCCGGGCTTGCGGCCCAGAATTTCGGCGACGCGGGCCTGCGCTTCGGCCTCGGCCTGGGCGCGGAGTTGCTCTTCCTTGCCCGCGGCCAGACTGCTGAGCCAGGCGAGCGCATCGTCGCCGGACATCACATCGCCTTCAGCGATGGGGACTTCGGCGGCAGGTACGGGTTTGACGGGTTGTTCAATCACCGGTTCCTTAGCGACAACCGGTGGCGCTGCGACTTTGGGTTCGGCTCTGCGGCCCAGAATTTCGGCGACGCGGGCTTGCGCTTCGGCCTCGGCCTGGGCGCGGAGTTGTTCTTCCTTGCCCGCCGCCAGGCTACTGAGCCAGGCGAGCGCTTCATCACCGGAGAGGAGGTCGGTTTCGGCGATGCTTTCAACACCACCTTCGGCGACACTTTCGACCAGGCTCTCGACTTCCTCGGGGACGATCTCCGTGACCGCAGGCGTCACAACCTCGATTTCGGCGATCTCCTCGCCGAATGCTTCCCACCCAAAGAATCCCTCAACGGTAGGCGTTTCTTCCTCGACCAGAGGAGGAGCTTCGACAACCGGTTCCGGTTCGACAGGCCTGGCTGCGGGCTTATGCCCAAGAATCTCGGCGACACGGGCCTGCGCTTCGGCCTCGGCTTGAGCACGGAGTTCCTCTTCCTTGCCCATGGTGAGGCTTTCGAGCCACGCGAGCGCCTCATCGCCGGACATAAGGTCCCCTTCCGCGGCGGGGGGAGCAACTTCGGTGATTTCCGCGCCGAATGCTTCCCATCCGAAGAAGCCTTCAGCCGCCGATGCTTCCTCCAGGGGAACTTCGCCGAATGGTTCGGCCTCTTGGACTTCGGTTTCGACTCCCCCTTCGATTTCGGGTTCGGCGAAGAACTCCTCTGCCTTGCCCAGGGCGAGGCTTTCAAGCCAGGCCAGGGCGTCATCGCCTTCAGCGATGGGCGCTATCGGAATTTCCTCCTCCACGCCCTCAAGTTGCTCGGCCAGGCTTTCCCAATCGAGTTCGCCTTCTGCGAGTTCGACGGGCGCAGGTTCGGCTTCGGCCATTTCTTCGCCGGCTTCTTCCCATCCGAAGATGTCCTCAGCGATAGGGGTTTCTTCCAAAACGGGGGTCGGCTCTTCGATGCGTGGCTCTGGTTTGATGAACCGGGATTCGGGCTTGTGTCCGAGGATCTCGGCGACGCGGGCTTGCGCTTCAGCCTCAGCCTGGGCACGGAGTTCTTCCTCTTTGCCCGCGGCGAGACTTTCAAGCCAGGCGAGGGCGTCATCGCCAGAAAGCATCTCACCGGGAGCGCTGACCTCTTCTATTTCCTCGACGAAATGGGCGGCTTCCAGGGGGCCAGTTTCGACCTCGGTAATCTCCTCACCAAATGCCTCCCACCCAAAGAACCCCTCGGCGACAGGGGCTTCCTCGACTGTGGAGGCGAGTTCTTCGCCAAAAGTCAGTGCCTCAGGCAGCGGGGCTTCTGCGGTGAGGGCAGCTTCTTCGGTGGGAATTTCACCCAGCCAATCGAGCAGGTCTGCCTCGGGCGCTTCGGCTTCTGCTTCCAGCCCGGCGATCGGCTGTAGTTCGTTGAGCCAATCGGGCAGGCCCGTTTCGGGCACGCCCGTGTCGGGCACGCCCGTTGCGGGCGCCGCCTTTGGGGTGACAGCCACCGGCGTCACTCCCAGTTCACTGAGCCAGTCGGGGATGCCTGTCTCCAGCACGCCTGGCTCAGGCGCTTCCTCGGTGGGCATAACGGCTGCGCCGGTTTCTGCCGGTTGGAACGCGGTGAGCCAATCCGGCAGCGCGCCCTCTTCGCTGGCGAGCGCTTCTTCTGTGGTTTCACCCACCCCGCTGAAATCTTTCATCCAGTCGGGCAGCTCCTCTTCCTCGGCGGCTTCTTCTACGGCGGGGGGAGCGGGTTGCAGGCTTGCCAGCCAATCGGGGGACTCTTCTGTCGGGGCAATCTCGACCGTCTCTCGCTCTTCACCTGGACGCTTGAGTTCGCTCAACCAGTCGGGCAAGCCCTCCGCCGGCAGGGGAATCTCCTCGGCAGGGGGGGCGGCCGGTTGCAGGGCTTGCAGCCAGTCGGGGATGCCTGTTTCGGGCGCGCCTGGGACAGGCATGCCTTCCTCGACCTGAGCCGTGGCTTCCAGTTCACTGAGCCAGTCGGGCAACCCCTCAGAGGAGACACCGACTTCCTCTTCCAGCCCCAATCCTTCGCCGGCTATTTCTGGAGCAAATTCCGCGGGTTCAACACCACGCAGCCAGTCGGGGAGGCCTTCTGCGGGTTCAAACCCTTCCCCAGGCACTGCCTCGACTTCCTGCTCGCGCAGCCAATCGGGCATCGGGGCTTCGACGGTAGGCGCCACCCCCTCTGGCTGCACACCGATGTCGGCCATCCAACTCAACGCACCGTCTTCTTCGCTGCCCAACTCGCGTAACCAATCGGGGATCTCGATTTGCGCTTCCAATCCGGCGGTAATATCGACCAGACGAGCCTCTGTTGCGGTCATTTCGGGTTGCACGATGGCAGGCCCAACGATCACCGAGGCCGCTTCGAGCTTCTGGAACCATTTGGCTTGCCGATCGACATCCAGCGCGTCGGGTCGGTACGTCAGGTGTTCGATGCTCACTTCGCGCGGTTTCAGGGGCGAAGCCGCGCCGAACATCTCGTGTGCCAGCTTGTTCTCGATGTCGATTTCCTGGGCGCGATTGAGGTACGTCTGCCCTTCCTCTTGCCCGCTATCGATCCACAAAGCACCCAGCAGCAGATTGGCTTTGAGGCAATAGCGCGCATCGTTCAGCAGCGCCTGGCAGGTGTCCGCGGCCTGGACGATCTGGTCGTCGCGCCAGTATGCTTCTGCCAGAGCCAGGCGTAGATCGAGGCGTTGGGGATTTTCGGCGAGCAGGGCGCGCAATTCTTCGGCGGCGCGTCCGGGGCGGTTGCCGCGCAGGTAAAGGCGCGCCAGACCGGCGCGGTTAAGCGGGATGCGTTCCGGCTCGACGCCGTCACGGCGCACATAAAGCTGACGCAGTTCATCGATCAGGTCGGCGTCGCCAGGGTTGAGTTCGATGGCGCGCTCCAGATTCCAGATCGCTGCGTCGAGATTGTCCAGGCGTTGATGCGCCAACATCAGACCGATGCGCGCCATCAGGTGTTCTGGATCGGCATACAGGGCGCGCTGGAACATATCAATCGCCAGCTCCGGTTGGTCCGCTTCCAAGAGCGTTTTACCGAGCAGGTAATACGCACCGATGTAACGAGGATGCTGGCGCAGGATATGCCGGGTATGCGCCAGCGCCTCCAGATAGCGGGCTTCCTCTATGAGATGGTCGATTTCACTTTCATATTGGCGTAAAGCAATCTCAGCCACACTTTCCCTCCTCACATTCGTCTCAAGTCAAAAGTCCCAACTCTTGAGACTTTGGCGTCTTGGATGGCGAAATAAGCTATTCGGGTGTAAATTCGCCAACAAGAACTTTTCTTTCTCCTATACTCATTATGCTATGGTTTGAAGGAAAAGTCAAAGCAACTTTTGTTTTTTTAAGTCTTGCCAAACCATGAGCCTGTGTTAAAATGGCTCTGTTGTGTCTTGGGGCGCCAATGTGTGCCATTCCGACGGCGGCGCGGTTTTTGATTTGTCGTCGAAAGCGCCCCGCTATGCAGTTACAAAAAGTGTCTTGACTCTGTATGGAGGTTCATAATGAGTGATGAAAATCAGCCGAATGAGGTCGTAGAATCACAGCTTAAACCTGAGGGTGTGGCGGTCGAACCGCAACCGGTGCTGACGCCGGAACTGGTGGAACCGTCTGCTGTATCGCCGACGAGTGCTGTGCAGGCCGATATGCCGACAGAGGTGCCGGTGGGGGCTGAAACCTATATCGATGTAGAGACGCCGGCGCCGAGTGCTGAGGCGCCATCCGTGGTCAGCATTGCAGACCTTGAGTCGGTGAAGCCCTCGGCGGGCGAGAAAGTGAGTGGCCTGTTGACCGGCGTTGGCGCGTTCTTTGGGCGCGTCGGCGCGTTGTTCCAGGGACGGCGCTGGTTGGCCGGTGCGCTGGCTGCGCTGGTGGTGATTGTGATCCTGGCCCTGTTGCTGCCCAAGCTGTCGCTGGCGCAGCTTTCCGGGGCCTTCGAGGGTGGATTCACGGCCTTGGATGCCAACAATCGCACATTGGAACATCCCGATGGGCTGCGCGTCAGCCTGGCCGATCCGGTGGAGCGCAAGGTGCGGGTGAAACTGACATCCACACCGCGCGCGGACTTCGTCGGTGGGACGCTGCCGGAGGCATTGCAACCGGCGCTGGCCGGCCTCCCGGCAAATTTGACGCCCAAAAGCCCTTACTATGCGATCACCTTGCGGGGCAAGGACGTTTCCGGCCCCGCGACGATGGAAGTGGTCATCCCTAACGAGGCCGAACCCTGGGAAACGCTCGATCTGTATACCTGGGATGGCAAGGCGTGGCGTTGGCTGCCCACGCAGCTTGACCGCACGACCGAAACGTTGCGGGCCACTGTCAAGTCGCTGCCTACCTCGGTGATGGTGATGCAAGCGGGTATGCCGGCGCAGAAGATTGCGACGGAGGCGGACGTTTATCCTCTGCCGGCTTCGTTGACACCGGCGCCGGAGACCGTGCTGACCGAGATCGACGTGCCGGGCATCCTGGTAGGGACGATAGGCGGGGTGACCGGAGATGCGACACAATTACCGGCGGCGCAGAGTGGGACGCTGCCGGTAGTGCCAACCGTGCGTAACTGGGTGCCGGGCCGCGATCCCAACTGGGCGCTGGTCAGCGATATGCTCAACAACGTCACGGACAACACACCGGACCGCACTACTCACGTGCAGACCCTGGCCGGGATCGTGCAGAATGGTGGGTACGGCGGACTGGTGCTCGATTATCGCATGGTGCGGACGGAGGACCGCGACGCCTACAGCGGGTTTGTGACCGATCTGGCGGCTGCTTTGCAGCAGAACGGCCGCTGGTTGGCTGTAGTCGTCGATACACCGCAACGCGCGCCAGACGGCTCGTGGAATACGGGTGGCTACGACTGGGCGGCGTTGGGCGCGGCTGCCGATCAACTGCGCGTGGTGATGCCGCTCGAACCCGGCGCATACACGCCGGGCGGCCTGGCCGAGCAGATGATCATGTGGGGGGTGACGCAAGTGAACCGTCACAAGCTGATCCCTGTTTACTCGACGCTGAGCACCGATGGGGTGAAACTTTTCACGTTGGGCGAGATTCTCACACCGATCGGCGGGATTCAAGCGGTAGAGACGCTTACCGAAAGTGTCACGCCGGGAACGGCGTTGAACTTCAAGCTCGGCGCGGTGTCGGCGGTGGAGACCGACGTGGCGACAGGGGCGACCCGCATAACCGTGGGGGACGCCGCGTACTGGCTCGGTACACCGCAATGGATGCTCGATCGGATGAAGCTGGTCGAACGGTATCATCTGGGTGGTGTGGTGCTGCGCGATTTGCTGGCTGAGGGGAACCTGCCGGACATTCTGACCGGTGTGGCGCAATACAAGGCCCAAACGGCAGCCGCTACAACGTATGCCATGCCTGAGGTTGTGTGGAAGGTGACCGGCCCGGATGGGCAGACGCAAGTCAAGTTGGCGACGGCGCTGACACAACCGCAGTTTGCCTGGACTGCACCTGCCGTCACCGGCACCTATATGATTGCAGCGAGTCTTGCCGGGGTGGACAAAGGGTCGTTGGCGGTATTGGTCGCCGCGCCCGCGCCGGTGGTGACGGAAACCGCCGCCATCACAGAGACGGTGGTGGAAGGGGGCAGCACCGCGGCCACAACCCCACCGCCCGCCGAAACCCCCGCGGAAGGTTTGAAGGCCGCTTTTGTCGCCGATGTGACGGTCCCGGACAATACTCGCTTCCAGAAGGGAGAAAAGTTCACCAAGACCTGGCGGATGCGCAATGCGGGCAGCGAGGATTGGCCGGCGGATACCGTGTTAGTCTTCGTTTCCGGGGATCAGATGACCGACGTGTCTAAAGTCGAGATCGGCGCGGTGAAGGCCGGTGCGAATGTGGACATCAGCGTAGAGATGACTGCGCCAAATGCTGACGGCACTTACAAGGGGAACTGGCAGATCCAGGCCGGTGACAAGGTGATCGAGGGCGGCAAGATTTATCTGGTGATCCAGGTAGGCGAACAGGCGGCGGTTCCGACGCCGGTGACGCCCATCGTTGCGCCGGTTTCCGGTGGCGGCTTTGAGTTGGGTGGGCACGTGCGCGATTTAGGTTTGCCCTACAAAGACTTGATGCACTATGCCGGGATGAACTGGATGAAAGTGCAAGTTCAATATGGGCAAGGCGCGGCCGCCATCATCAATACCGCGCACGCCAATGGGTTCAAGGTCCAATTGAGCGCGTTAGGCAGCCCGAGTATGGTCACGCAACCGGGATTTGAGGATCAGTTTGCCAGTTGGGTCGCAGGGTTGGCGGCGGCAGGTGCGGACGCGATTGAAGTGTGGAACGAGCCGAACATTGACCGCGAATGGCAAATCGGACAAATCAGCCCGCAGGCGTACACCAACCTGCTGTGCAAATCCTACAACGCGATTAAGGGCGCTAACAGGGGAACGGCCGTCATCAGCGCAGCACCTGCGCCGACCGGTTGGTTCGGAGGCTGCGGGCCGAACGGATGCGATGACAAACCCTGGATGGAAGGATTATACAATGCCGGCGCCGCCAACTGTATGGATTACATCGGTGCGCACCACAACTCCGGGGCTACATCGCCTTCGGCGCGCATTGGACATCCCGCGAATCCGAGTGATACGCACCATTCGTGGTTCTTCCTGCCGCAGACTGAGTTGTATTTCAACATTTTCCGGGGGACACGCAAGTTGTTCTACACCGAAATGGGGTATGCTTCCCAGGAAGGCCTGGAGACGTTCTCCGACCAATTTGCCTGGGCACGCGGGACGAACAACGCGCAGCAGGCTGCCTGGCTGGCCGAGGCCGTGCAGTTGGGTATCAACACCGGGATGGTGCGCTGCATCATCGTCTGGAACATCGATTTTGTGCGTTACGGCTACGATCCCCAGGATGGCTACGCCATTATCCGTCCTGGCGGGGGATGTCCGGCGTGTGAGACGCTGCATGCGGTTTTAGGGACACGCTGAGAATTAGACACTAACAGTTTTTTGGGAGAAACCCGGTTTTTGTCAAAAACCGGGTTTCTTTGAAATCTTCAAAAGAGAGATGTTATGTTTTACGATCAAGTCAAAATTCACGTGACGGCCGGCCATGGGGGGAAAGGCGGGGTGTACTTTCGCCGCGAGAAGTATATCCCCTTCGGCGGTCCATCGGGTGGAGATGGTGGCAAGGGCGGTGACGTGGTGTTCACCGTGAGCAGTCACTTGAATACGCTCTACCATTTTGCGCACAAGAAGGAATTCGTTGCTGCCGATGGTGAGCCGGGACGCAACAAAGACCGGCATGGGGCCGCCGGCGCGGATCTGGTGCTCGAAGTGCCACCTGGCACGGTGGTCTATGATGCCGAGACGGGGGAGCTGCTGGCCGATCTGGTCGAAGTGGGACAGCGCGCCGTGATCGCGCATGGCGGGCGCGGCGGGCGGGGCAATATCCGCTTTGCGTCGGCGACCAACCAGGCTCCGCGCATCGCCGAGTTCGGCGATCCCGGTGAAGAGCGCTGGCTGCGCCTGGAGCTGAAGCTACTCGCCGATGTTGGCCTGGTGGGGATGCCCAACGCGGGCAAGTCCACTCTGCTCTCCGTCACCACTGCCGCCAGGCCAGAAATCGCCGACTATCCCTTCACCACGCTGCAACCTAATCTGGGCGTGGTGGCGTTGAGCATGAACGAGACCTTCGTGATGGCGGACTTGCCGGGGCTGATCGAGGGGGCAAGCGAGGGGCGTGGTCTGGGCCACGAATTTCTGCGGCACATCGAGCGCACGCGCGTGCTCATTCACCTGCTGGATGGCTCGGCGCTCGATCCGTTGGCCGATTTCGAGACGATCAACGCCGAGCTGGCGGCGTTCGGTCACGGCCTGATCGACAAGCCACAGATCGTCGTCATCAACAAGCTGGACATTCCCGGTGTGCAGGAATTGTTCCCGGAGATGCAGGCGCGCTTTGCCGAGCGCGGCTATCGCGACGTGATGGGGATTTCGGCCATTGCGCAGATGGGCACGCGCCAGTTGATGAGGCGCGCGTACCAGATGGTGCAGGAAGCGCCGCCGCCCGCGTTGCCGCAACCGGCTCCGTCGGTGATCCGCTTTGAACCGGAGGAGGACGAAGGCTTCCGGGTCGTGCGCGAATCCGAGGGCT
>JAIOAS010000208.1 GCA_019873725.1 Chloroflexota bacterium
TCAGCCGGGTGGATTCACCTGACCGGATTACAGACTGAAGCAGAACTGCGCTACCTCGGTACACTGCCCCGACGGTTGCACAAAGGTGAAGCTTCGTGTTTGGCCATCGCGAAAGCGCGTCACTGGTTGTTACTCACCGATGATATGACCGCACGGCAAGAGGCGCGCCGGTTGCAGATCAAGCTATCCGGTTCGTTAGGGTGTTTGGTATTAGCCGTCGAACGCAAGCTCTGCACGCTCGATATGGCGAACACGTGGTTATGGGATATGTTGCAGCAAGGGTACCGTTCGGCGGTGACAGATTTGACGCCACTGGTGCAGACGAAGTAATCTCTGTCGCTTTCAGCATCCCACAGCCTCTGTTATCGTCAGCAGGCGTTACAATCACGTCAAAGAATACCACCTCACACCTCCGCCACCCCTTGCCCGCGGAACTGGCTCATATACAGGTGATGGTAAAACCCCCGCTGCGCCAGTAGGTCCTGGTGCGTGCCGCGCTCGATAATCTCACCGTCGTTGATGACGAGGATGGTGTCGGCCTCGCGGATGGTGCTCAGGCGGTGGGCGATGACGAAGCTGGTGCGGCCTTCCATCAGCCGCAGTAGCGCCTGCTGGATGTGCTGCTCGGTGCGGGTGTCTACGCTGCTCGTCGCCTCGTCGAGGATGAGGATGCCCGGATCGGCCAGAATGGCGCGGGCAATGGCGAGCAACTGGCGCTGGCCCTGGCTCAGGTTGCTGCCGCGCTCCGATAGCTCCGTCTGGTAGCCCTGCGGCAGGCGGCGGATAAACTGATCGGCGTTCGCCAGCGTCGCCGCCGCGATGACTTCCTCGTCGGTCGCATCGAGCCGCCCATAGCGGATGTTCTCCATCACGGATTCGGAGAACAGGAAGGTATCTTGCAGCACCACGCCCAGCTTGCGGCGCAGGCTGGCCTTGTTGTAATCGCGTAACTCCACGCCATCAATGCGGATGCTGCCGCTCTGGATGTCGTAGAAACGCGAAAGCAGATTGATCATGGTCGTCTTGCCTGCGCCGGTCGGGCCGACCAACGCCAGCGTCTTGCCCGGCTCGGCGTGGAAGCTCATGTCCTTGATGACGGGCACGTTGGGCACGTAGCTGAAGTTCACGTGGTCGAAGACCACGTCGCCTTTCACCTTGTCCAGCACGATGGCGTTCGGCGCTTCCAGGATTTCCGGCTGCTGGTCGAGTAGTTCGAAGACGCGCTCGGCCCCGGCCAATGCGGACTGAATCTGATTGTACAAATCGCCCAACTGACGCAGCGGTCCGGCAAAACGGCGCGAGTAGTTGTAGAATGTGAGGATCGTGCCAACGGTGGCCCAGCCGCGAATCACCATCCACCCACCCAACCCGGCAAGGATGGCAATGTTGGCATTGCTGAAGATACCCATCAGCGGCGGAATCAACGTCGCGTAGGTCTGCGCGCGGATGCCTACATCGCGCGTCTCCTCGTTGACGCGGTCGAATTTCGACAGGGTGCTGCCCTCCTGCCCAAAAGCGATGATGACCCGTTGCCCGCTGAAAATTTCCTCCAGTTCGCCGTTCAACTGGCCGATGCGCATCTGATAATCGCGGAAGCCCTGGCGCGTGCGCTTGCCCACCCAGCCGGTGAACCACAGCATCAGCGGGAAGACAAACATCGAGCCAAGCGAAAGCCAGAAGTTAATGGAGAACATCATCACCACGATGCCCACCAGCGAAAGCAAGCCCCCGATCAAGTCGGTCACGTTCTGCGCCAGCAGGCGGCCAAGCGCGTCGAGGTCGTTGGTGAGACGGCTCATCAGATCGCCGTGCGGGTGCTGGTCGAAGAAGCTCAGCGAAAGCGTCTGCAAATGCCCGAAGAGCTGCTCGCGCATCGTGCGCATCATCTTCTGCACCATAGCCACCATCAGTCGCGCCAGCACCACGCGCAAGGCCCACACCACTAAATAAACGCCGATCATCAGCAAGACGATCCGCCCCAGCCCCACCAGATCGCGCCGGACGATGAAACGGTCAATCGCCACGCCGTTGAGATACGGGCCGACCAGATCGAGGAACGTGCTTGCCACCACTAAGATCGCCGCCAGCACTAAGGTGACGCGGTGCGGGCGCAGATAGCCAAGCAGACGCCGCAGCGTACCGCGCATGTCGCGCGGCTTCTCGATCTTCGTCCCAAACCGCCGCCCGCCCGGCCCCGGCCCGCCAACCGGCGCGACGCCACCCGGTTGTAGCCCGCCGCGATTTACGGAGCTGCCTGCCCCACCCTGTCCATTTCCCCCACCAGACCATTGTCGTCGTTCCATAATTTCCCCGTCTCCTGTCTGTCGTCTACTGTCTACCATTCCCCAACTGCGACTGATAAATCTCCCGGTAAATCGAGCTGCGGGCCAGCAGTTCGGCATGCGTCCCCACGTCGGCAATGCGACCGCCATCCAGCACGACGATCTTGTCGGCAGTGAGCACGGTGCTGATGCGCTGCGCGACGACGAAGACGGTGCTCCGGTGCGCCAATTGGGTGCGCAAGAGTTCATCGAGCGCATCTTGCAGCTTACTCTCGGTTTCCACATCCACCGCGCTGGTGCTATCATCGAGGATAAGGACGCGCGGCTTGACGCACAACGCGCGCGCAATAGCGATGCGCTGCTTCTGCCCGCCGGAGAGGTTAACGCCGCGCTGCCCCACCAGGGTGTCGTAACCGTTGGGCATCGCCATGATAAAGTCGTGCGCCTGTGCCGCCTGCGCTGCGGCGATGACTTCTTCTTCGGTGGCATCGGGACGGCCATAGCGGATGTTGTCGCGCACGGTGCCGCTGAAGAGCACCGCTTCTTGCAGCGCAATGCCCACCTGGGAGCGCAGGTCGTGCAGCGGCCACTCACGCACATCCACCCCATCGATGAGCACGCGGCCCCGGTCTACGTCGTAGAAACGCGGGATCAGATGGATGAGGCTAGACTTGCCGGAGCCGGTCGCGCCGAGGAGAGCCACGGTCTCGCCCGGTTCGGCGACGAGGTTCACGTTCGTGAGAACAGCATCGGCGCAGCCGTGATTGTAGCTGAAACACACGTCCTCAAAGACCACCCGACCGGCGGCGATCGCCGGTTTCCGCGTGACGGCAGGCGGCTGGACCTCCGGCTCGCTGTCGAGCACTTCCAGGATGCGTCCGGCAGAGGCTTCGGCAGCAGAGAGCGGTGCGATCATTCCGATGAGCATGGTCAAAGGAAAGATGGAGAAGATCATATAGTTGACCGCCGCCATGATCTGTCCGATGGTGATGTCACCCGCCACGGCCAGATTGCCGCCGAACCAGATCACCCCCGCCGTCGCCAGGTTGGTGATCGTCATCATCAAGGGCATCAGAATAACGACGAAGTTAAGCACTTTCAAAGTCTGCGCCATCAAATCGTCGTTGGCGCGGGCAAAGCGCTGCTTCTCGTGTTCAGCGCGGACAAAGGCTTTGACAACCCGCACACCGGCCAGGTTTTCCTGCATCACCGTGTTGAGTTTATCCAGCTTTTGCTGCACGACGAGGAACATGGGGCGCGCCTTGATAAGAAAGAGCGCGACGATGCCAAAGAGCAAGGGCAACATCCCCAACCACAGCCAGGCCAACTGCCGCGCGGTGAGGATGAGCATCACCACCGAACCGGCGGCCCATAGCGGCGCGCGCGTGAGGATGCGCAGGCTCATCATCATAATCATCTGCACCTGGGTGATGTCGCTGGTGGCGCGGACGATCAGTTGCCCGGTCTGCAAGCGATCCAGATTGCCGAAGGAGAGCGTCTGCACTTTGCGCACAAACGCGCTACGGATATCGGTACTGGTCTTCATCCCTACGCGCACGGAGAGGATGATGTTGCCCACCGAAATCAATGCCTCCAACACAGCCACCCCGAACATCAAGAGTGCAGTGTTGATGATGACGGGCATATTCTGGGCCTTCACCCCCTCGTCAATCACCCGCTGCGTCAGCCGGGGGATCGCCAGGTCGGCCCCCACCACGGCAATCAACAGCAGCAGCGCCGCAATCGCCTCCCAACGGTAAGGTCTCATAAACTTGTACAAACGCCATAATGATTTCATTGGGACTCCTTGTATAAAATAGTCGCGTAGTCGTTAGTCGCATAGTCGGAATCTGACGATCCCCTTGGAGCATTTTGGGATTACTGAGTCTGATAGTCGTTAGTCGCGTAGTCCTGCGCCCATTTTCATGATCGGGGCCGTACCACAGGGTCGGTTACACGTCTTGAGAATGAGCGAATGGAAGAATATCGAGTACGAATTGTGCATCATGATTGGGTGATTCATTTATCACACATCAGGTAGCGCATAGCGAGGTCCAGGGCTTCGGCGGAAAGGCGATCGCGCAAGTCGGCATCGGTCAGGCGTCCACTGTAGTAAAAGAGGAACGGGGCGTGGACGGTGGCAAAGGCAACGCCGGCTGCCAGCAAAGGATCGCGTTCGACGAACACGCCGCGCGCCATACCAAGCTGCGCTAATTGCGCCAGATACTGGATGTTACCCTGATAAGGCCGGTGTGGCTGCTCTTGCCACGCGCCGCCGGGTGAAATGGGCTGCACCCACAGAAAGGTATACAATGCCGGATGTTCCCGCGCCATCGTTGCATAATGCGCGAGGGCGCTGCGCATCACGGCGGCGACGTCGCCGGTCTCAGCCTGGCGCAGCGCCTCAGCGCGTGACGCCTCGCGCTCTTCGCGCAGGCGCATCCGCAGGGCATAAGACAATGCATCGTGGTTTTCAAAGTAGGTGTACAAGACCATATGCGACACGCCGAGCCGGTCGGCGATGGCCCGCGTGCTGAGGGCTTCCGGGCCTTGTTCCATCAATAGCTCGTGCGCGGCCTCCAGGATGCGTTCGCGCATGGCTTCACGTTCTTCTGCGGTCTGTTTGGGGCGTGGCATACACTTTCCTTATCGTTTACACTGTATAACTTATACACCGTAAACCGTATTTGTCAAGACGCAGGAGGTAGGAGGCAGGAGGCAAGACGCAGGAGGCAGGAGTATAATTCTATGTCAGAAGTGTTGGTCTGCCATTCGCCGTTTTTGCGGAGACGGCGGTGCTGCCGCACACCATGCAGCACAAAAATGGCGTTCCGACTATGTGACTACAAGACTAACGACGACGCGACTATTTTATACGAGGAGGTCGTATGCGGGCTTTACTACTTGATGGAGAACTGCAATTTGTGGAGGACTACCCCACCCCCACGCCGGCGCCGGGCGAGGCGCTGATTCGGGTACGGATGGCGGGGATATGCAACACCGACATGGAACTGGTGCGGGGTTACATGCACTTCCGGGGCGTGCCGGGTCACGAATTTGTGGGCGTCGTGGAACGAGCGCCGGACGCAGAAGCGTGGGAGGGACGCCGGGTCGTTGGTGACATCAACGCGGCCTGCGGTGTGTGCGCAACGTGTCGCGCGGGACGCCACACCCACTGCCCGCAGCGTACAACACTCGGCATCAGCGGGCGCGATGGCGCGTTCGCCGAGTATCTCACGTTGCCGGTGGCAAACCTGTACACCGTCCCAGAGAGTCTGTCCGATGAGGTGGCCGTGTTCACCGAGCCGTTAGCCGCCGCCTGCGAGATTCTCGAACAGATCCACGTTCACCCGACAGATCACGTTATCGTTTTGGGCGATGGCAAGCTCGGTCTGCTGTGCGCGCAAGTGCTGGCGCTCACCGGCTGCGAGCTGACCGTGATCGGCCGGCACACGCAGAAGCTGGACATTCTCACCCGAATGGGAATCGCCACTGTGCATGTGGAACACGACGCCCCCCTCGAAGGGATACAGGGCGCCGACATCGTCGTCGAGGCGACGGGGCATCCTGATGGATACGCCACCGCGCGCGCATTGGTGCGTCCACGCGGGATCGTGGTGCTCAAGTCGACGTATCACGGCGCAGTGGAGGCCAACCTCACGATGGCAACGGTGAATGAGATCACACTGGTTGGCTCACGATGCGGGCCGTTGGCGGCTGCGCTGCGTCTGCTTGAACGTGGTATGGTGAACGTCACGGCGTTGATTGAGGCGTGTTATCCATTCGACGCCATCCGCACAGCCTTCACACACGCCGGGCAACGCGGGGCGCGCAAAGTATTGGTCAGCTTAGCTGCTGCTGCGCCACCGGCAGACGAATCGTAAAGGTGCTACCGACGCCCAGTTCACTGACGACGCCGACTTCACCTTCCATACACGTAATCAATGCCTTGACAATCGACAACCCCAGTCCAACCCCTTGTTGTTCCATTTTCTCGCGGTTGATCTGGCGGAAGCGCTCAAAGAGGCGCGAGAGACCATGGGGGGCAATGCCTACCCCCTCATCGGCGACAGCGATTTCAACCCAACCGTCGACGACCTGGGCCGACACCGTCACTCGTTCGCCCTTGTTACGGGAGAACTTAATCGCGTTATCAATCAACCGACTGAGTGCATCGACCAGGAAAGTCTCATAGATCAACACCGGGGGTAGCTTAGACGGAATGTTGGTCTCCAAAGTGATGTTTTCCCGCGCCGCCTGCGCACCAAACAGATTGACGGTGCGTATAATGATCTCGTCGAGGTTGTCGCGCACCGTTCCCAGAAGCCGGAATTCTCGCTCCAACTGCCCGGTATCCAGGCGCACAATCATCAACAGATCTTCAACCAGATTTTTCAAACGATCAGCGCCACGCCGGATCCCCACAAGGTACTGTTGAAATTCGCCGGATGGCAACGAGGCGGCATCCTCCAATGCCAACTCGGTGTACCCGTAAACGCTGGTCAACGGCGTGCGCAACTCGTGGCTCAACAGGGTGATAATTTGCTGTTTGAGTTCCTCGAATTCGCCCTCGGTCGCTTCACGGATAGCTTCAGCACGCCCAATGCGCGAGCGCACAACCACTAGAAGTTCCTGAGGGTCAAAGGGTTTGACAAGGTAATCCTCGGCGCCCATAGCTTTGCCTTTCAAGCGATCCTCTTTCTCGGCCCGCGCCGTCAAAAAGATGAAGGGAATCGGCACCCATTCGGGACGCGCATGGACCGCCTCAAAAAACTTATAGCCGTCCATCCGGGGCATCGAAATATCGGCGATGATCAGGTCTGGAACAAACGTCTGCATCACCTCCAAACCTTCGATCCCATCGCAGGCCGTAATCACCCGATAGCCTTCCATTTCCAACACATCACGGATGGCCATCAGCAAAAGGTCCTGATCCTCAACCACGAGAATTTGCTTCTTCGGCATCGATTCCTCCTTGTCAAACATCATCCCAGCGAATCAGATTTCCATTAAAGGCATCCACACGGTAAATGTCGAACCCGCCCCAACCTGGCTTTCAACAGTCACCACACCACCATGCAATTCTACTATCTCTTTCACAATTGCCAACCCCAGCCCACTGCCTTGAATGCGCATTTCCTGCGGCCCACTCCCGCGGAAAAACCGCTCGAAGAGATGACCGATCTCCTGTTCGGGAATCCCCATGCCGGTATCCTCTACCGTCACCACGGCCCAGGCACGCGCGTCTTTCTCTCGACATGCCGTCGTCACCCGGATGTGTCCGCCGGCGGGCGTATAGTTGATCGCATTCTCGATCAGATTGTTGACCACCTGCATAAATTTGTCATAGTCAACCGAGGCCATTATTTTTCCGTTGGTCGTCTGATAGGCCATAGCCAGGCCGCGCGATTCGGCCAAAATACGGTGGCTCATCACGGCCATCTCGGTCAGCGAGTTCAGATCAACCACCCGCCGATCCAGTTCCAATTGCCCCGCCTCGATACGGGAAATCTGCAGGATATCCTCCACCAGTTTCGCCAGGCGGTCCACTTCGCGTTCCAGCGGCTCAAAGTAACGCTGTGCATTTTCCGGCGCACTGCGTTGAATCAATGAAGAATACAGCCGGATCGAGGTCAATGGCGTGCGCAATTCATGTGAAACGTTGGAAACAAACTGGGACTTGATGCGATCCAGGGCTTTGAGATAACTGACGTCGTGGACAACCACGAGGACGGCCGGCCCGACAGTCCCCTGTTCGCCAAAGATGGGCGAGGCGCTCAGTTCCAGGTCCAGGCCGGTCAATTCCAGCACCGCATCCGGCCGGACATGCGCACGCCGGGCCAGGTCACGCACGGTCTCACGGAATCGCTCAACATCCGCGGGCGGAAGCGAATGGTAAAGCCACATCCGGGCAATGCGGTTGGTATCCGCGATTTGCCCATCACTGTCGGTGATGATGATCCCATCGGAGGTGCTGCCGAGTACGGCTTCCAGCCAGGCATTCTGCGCCTCTAGTTCGACGGTGCGCTCACGCACGCGCCGCTCCAACATCTCGGCATAGCGCAAGGTTTGCTGGTACATACGCGCGTTCTGCAAGGCGATTGAGGCATGATCGGCAAAAGCCTTAAGCCGCTGGGCCTCCTGCGGGCCGAATTGGTGCGGCGTGAGCCCGGCAACGTTGATGAACCCCTCGGTTTTGCCGGTGATACGAATTGGAGCGGCCACGTAAGAACGGATTTCTTCTTGTCCATGCATGCTCCGCCAGCGCGGATCGGCATGCGTATCCCCTACATACGTCGGCAGGCCATCCCTGATCATCTGTACCAGGCTCGGATAGGTCAGAATGGGGATGTGGTCGTTCCCTTGCGGCGGCAGGGCGATTTGATGCTCTTCGTAGCCGCGCCAACGGATCATGCGTCCCTCTTCGCCTTCGATCAAGATAATGTTGTAGACATCCCCAGGCACAAAACGCGCCACTTGATCCAGAATGTAGTCCAACACTTGATCGAAATCCAGCACACTGCTCACCACCGAGGCGGCCGCCTCCAATGCCTCGGATAATTCGCGTTGAGCGCGCTGCGCCTCAAAGAGACGGGCATTCTCAAGGGCGATGGCGGCCTGCTGGGCAAACGCCTGAATCACCCGAATTTCCTCTTCGGTATACTTCCGCACACCTCGATTGTCGATGGTCAAAGCGCCGATGACTTTGTCGCCTACCCATAACGGCACCCCGATATTCGAGCGCATGTACAGCGCCTCGCTGAAAGGAATCCAGCCCATGTCCTGCTGCTGGACGTCCTCGATGATCACGACCTCTCCCGCGGCGAGACGGCGGTTATACGGAAAATCCTGCAATGGATAGCGCATCCCTACCGGCGCATGAGGTGCATTGCGCGTGGCAATTACGCGCATGGCATCCTGTTCGAGAATTTGGATACTTCCGCTGTCGTAGGGGAAGATGCGTTCGAGTTGATCCATG
>JAIOAS010000209.1 GCA_019873725.1 Chloroflexota bacterium
CTACTGAGGGACACCCCCCACTTCAGCCGCTCAACTCCCGGGCGACCTTCGGCGATCTGTCACTGCAAGGGCTTTCAGCCGGTGGCCCTATTCTCTGTCCCAGTGACTGAGGGATTTACTTCCTCAATCGCCTACTCCTCCCGTTCACCGTCTTTAACGGATAACGTTACTGTGATTATAAAAAAGTCGGCAGAATTGTCAAATTTCGCGCGTTCCAGTAAACTCAATCCTACTCTACGAGAGACAAAAAGGCAAGCACTTCTTCCAGGCACGTTTCCGATGAATCAACAAGGTTATCCTGTCGCTCAATATGCTTGTGATGCGGAAATGTGGTGAGATTCGCATGATGCGGAGCATTATCCCAGCCAATCTTCAGATGATTATCCGCAGTCAGCCAGTAATAGCTGTAGCGTTTCAGTGTGGTCTGTTCCCACTGTTCGGCGATCCGCAGATTGGTCCCGTCCCTGAAGTACACGACAAGTCGCAAAGTTTCATCATCAAGGTCAAGCACCACGATGCGCAGCGCCTTTCCCTCAAGCAATGCCTCAATCTCAAGCCAACGTTCAACAGCCTGCATAAACAGGCTCCGCATCCCACCCCGACTCGAAAACCTCACTTAAGGCAGCGATTTCTTGCCGTATTTTTTGGGATGTGTCCACCCAATGATGCCATAAAACGTAATCCTCATGGACTTCATAGTTCGCATTTTCCGGGAGTCCATTTACATCCCAGGCGTGCAACGTATCGCCATACTTTTCCTCGAAATAACGCACCTTGCTTTCCGCCAGAAAAAGCCGCTTGCGGAGAACCGTCAAATGCATCTGTGTGCCCTGGCGAATAATCGTTTCTCGCTCTTGAAGTGGCAATAAAGCAAACTTTTTTTCGAGATGGACAGTTGCTTCTATATTCATAGAACAATCCTCTCAGTGCTCACAACCGCACTTATATGGGTTAGTGCCCTTATTGTAGCACAGATTCGACATAAATATCCAATAAATCCCGCAACATCGACATCGCCGACGGGATCGGGTCTGGCTCATCAATGATCGCAGTGATGACGCCGTAGATGTCGGTGGTGTAGACGACGCCCATCTGCTTGGAGCCGAGCCGTCCGAGCGGGTGATCGAGCGGCAGCGGTGTGGGTATGACGGAGAGCGCGTAGTCGCCGCCCGGTTGGCGTTCGGCGCGGGCGAGCAGGCGATAAAGCTGTCCTTGTTGGCGCGCGGCGGTCAGCACAGCTACATCAACCCCGGTGATGCCGTCGCGTTGAACATCGTCCAATGTGGCGGGGAAATTCGCCACGGCGTTCGTCAGGATGACAAGTTTCGCCGCCGCGTCCCAGCCTTCGAGGTCCCACGAGCCATCGCCCTCAAGCACGCCTTCGTCGCGCGCGCGTGCGAGCGCCTCATCCCACGCGACGCCATCGGCGAGCAGGTCCATCACGTAGCCGGTGACGAGGTTGGGCACGGCCTCGATGCGCCGCACGACCGCGCCGCGCAAATCCCGCGCGCCCAGATTGATCGCCGGCAGGCCGCCCGCGACCGTGCCATCGAAGCGTAGTTGCACGCCATTGGCCTTTGCCAGATCGTGCAGTTCGCGGTAGGCGACCACCAGCGGCCCTTTGTTCGGCGTGACGACGTGCATCCCCTTTCGCATCGCCGCGCGGATGCAGCTCAGACCCGGTTCCGCGCCCTGCGCCAGGTTGACCGGCGAGGCTTCCAGCAGCACATCGGCCTCCGCCGCCTGCACCAACGCGAGCGCGCCCCATCCCGCGCGCCCCGCGCCGGGATAGTCGGCGACCGAGCCGCCCGCCTGTTTGATCGCCGCGACGCGCGCCGGATCCAGCCCGTTCGCATCGTAGGCCGCGCCCCGACTGTCCGCCGCCCCCACGAGTGCCAGTTCCAGGTCGTAACGCTCGCGCAACAATGGCGCTTTTTCCACGATCACCTCGCAAAAGCGACGGCCCAAATTTCCCAACCCCACAAGCACGTAACGTATGGGCTGCATCGAATCCACCTCAAGAATCAGGGAATGAGCGGATGAAAGAATCGGTAAACGAAGAAATCACCCACTACCATCCAAAATCCAAAATCTAAAATCCACAATCTAAAATCAGAAATCCAGCCGCACCGCCAGCAGCGGCACGAGCATTTCCTCCGGCGTGAGGCCGCCGTGACGGCCGAGCATCGGCTTCTTCTCGACGGATTCTGCGTCACGCGCAACATAGGCGTTGCCGGTAGCGATGCCGATGATGTCGCCCAGGCGATGCGGCGTTTCGGCATAGGGGACGCCGGGGCCGAGCAAGCCGCTGTGCAAGAGTTCGTCTTGGGAGAAAAAAACGAATTGGCCCGCAAAGTGGTCGTCCAGGTATTGGCGAACTGTCTCGTAATGCCCATTGCGGACGTGGAAGAACGGCACGCGCCCCTCACCGAGCGGTGGCAGGAAGAGCGCGTCGAGCAGCACGGGATGCTGATCCAGCAAAATCGCGGCTTCGGGCGGCGTGGTGATTTGTCCGTGATCGGCGGTCAGGAGCAACAGCGTCCTCGCGCGGGCGGCGGGCGTGAGCCGGTTGAAGAAGATTTCCTCCATCAACAGCGCCAGCGAGACGATCTCCGCGTCGCCGGATTCGTCGAGCGGGCCGAGACGGTGGGCCAGCGTGTCCACGGCGCACCAGTAGGCGCTCACGAAGCCGCGTCCAGGGCGTTGCTCCAGGATGCGCCGCAGCATCAGCCAGAAATCGGACGCCGTCGCGTAGCCGAACACATTCTGCATGCCCCGGTTGTGCATCACGGCAAGTGGCGTCTTGACAAATGCATCGAGCGTGAGCGCATAGGAGGCCACACCCTGCACGGCGAGCAGTTGCCCAATGCCGGGAACGGGCAAAAACTTCTCCGCTTCGAAGCCCCATTCGGCCAAAGTGCCGGTGAACGGCCTGTGGATCGCCGAAAAGCTGATCGCTTCCACGGCCATCTGCCACTCACGCAGGAACAGGCTGTAGGCGAGCAGTCCGTGTTCCACCGGCGCGCGCCCGGTGTGAATCGTGCTCAAAACGCTGTTGGTGGTCGAAAGGAAGGTCGTCGTGATCGGCCACAGGCGTCCCTGCGCTGCCAGGCGGTGAAAGATGAGGTCGGGACGGCGGGCCATCACGTCTTGCAGGGTTTCCCAGCCGAGCGCGTCAATCACCACCAGCACAACGCGCTGTACGCCGTCGAGCAGGCCGTCGAGCAGATCGTCACGCAAAGGCGGGAGCACACCGGGCAATGTCGCGCCCAATGCCTGCCCTACTGTCCCCGCGAGATTGCCCACCGACAATCCCTCGTAGCGCGGCCAGATGAAGTGTTCGGGCAGGGTCGGCGCGCCATTGGGGCGGTACGTGCGTAGATTGTGTGCTAAAGTCGTTGTTTCCATGAAGTCTCCTTAAGCGTCAAGGTACAGGCACTGTGTAACTGACAAGCGTCTGCTCGAACCCAAAGCGTGTTCCCCCGTGATCGTACCTGGCGGCCACAACCCCGATGCCGCTGCAGAACTGGCGGATGACCCCACCGCTGAGGAACGCCTCACTGATTTGGTAGCACTCTGTGAAACTGCCGGCGGGCGTCTCGTAATCGCCTATCGCTACGGCGGTCCGCAGCCCATTCGCTTCACAATAAAGGACTTCCGGTTTATCGGGATTCTTCGAGTCGTTCAAGGACGGGCACCACTGTTTGCCATCCGCCAATGGGAAAGCGTAGTCAAGGCGCGAGGCAACGGGATCAAACGTCTTCGCGTCTGGCACTTGGAATTCCTCGAACACCAACGTACCGCTGATCACGTACCAAAACTCGCCAACAGGTAACGTGGTGCCCGTCAACGGCGTTGATGAGGCCAGGCTCGCATCCCGCCGCATCCGCACGAATAGATAGGGCGCTTCTGCCACTGTTTCCACCACGGTTTCGGTCAGCACATAGGTCGCCGTTACAATCTGCTTTGGATTGGATTCCAGCGGTTCATACGGGATGTAGGTGTACACCCACGTTGTTCCCGGCGACAACGGAAATTCGGGCAGCATTAGCGCATCGGCGCTTGACTGGACAACCGGAGATTTGCCGGTACAAGATACAGCGATGAGACATACGCCGCCGATCAAAACAGCCGCGAACAGAGATGCCCCTCGTTTCATCGTTTTTGCCTCCTTACCGAATCAACCCCTTGATCAGATAACCCGCGACAAGAAACATCCCCGTGACCATCGCCCATTCCTCAGAGATCGCCGCGTCCGCCGTTTTGTACGCGCGCCAGGCCAACGGCGCGGACAGCAAGGACAACAAACTCCACACGGGGATATCGCCAAACGCAATTCCGGCAAACAGAAAGCCGTAGACAGTCAACAACAGCCGCACACTCATACGGCGAATCAAAGTCTGTCTGTGCAATGTCTTTCGAAAACCATAAGACCATGGGAACGCAATCACAAACGCCCCCCAGATTGGCGCTTTATCCAATTGTCCGGTCTGTGCCCAGAATACGACAATCGGCAACAACAGGAGCACAGCCTCCAGTGAATGTGGTGCAGTTCGACGCAATCCCACCTGCGCTGCAACACCAAGTGCCGCGAGGACAAGAAACAGACCAACAGAGAATATGCCGGTCGTCGCCCACGCCGCAGCCCCACCCAGGCAGGCGGCGAGCAGAGTCGCCACAAGAATGGATGGTTCGAGTTTGAGTGACTGGGTTTTTTGTAGCATCGTTTTATCACCTGAGACACGCGAGTCTGATAAAGGTTAAGAAAAAAACCGGTAAGTGAAATCGCCATGGGAAACCCGCTGAAGCCGGCATACATAGGTACACACCGACTTCAGTCGGTAAATGCGCGATACTCGCATTACCAAACTAATTCGGGAGTGTTTCCGTTGGGGGGCGCGGTCGGAGACCGGCCCCAGCGTGGTCGGAGACCGGCCTTTGCCCTCTCCGCCCGGCCTCTTCAGGGCCGGGCCAACCGGGCCTCCCGCTCCAAAATCGGACGCATCGCCTGCGCGGCGCGGGCGCGGTGGCTGATGCGGTTCTTCTCCGCCTCCGTGAGCTGCGCCATCGTGCAGGAGTGCTCGAACAGGTAGAAGACCGGATCGTAGCCGAAACCCGCTTCGCCACGCGGCTCAAAGCTGATGACGCCTTCGCAAACGCCTTCGGTGATGTACTCACGCGACGTCCCGGCATCATCCGGCAGCACGAGCGCGGCAATGCAGCGGAAGCGCGCGCCGCGCCGTTCAAGAGGGACGCCCTCCAACGCTCTGAGCAGCGCCCGGTAGCGCACTTCGTCTGTACCCAGGTGATACCGCGCGGAACGCACGCCCGGCGCGCCGTCGAGCGCATCCACTTCCAGGCCAGAGTCGTCGGCCAGCGTGGGCAAGCCGGAGGCCGCCGCGAGCGCCCGCGCCTTGATGAGCGCGTTTTCCGTGTACGTCTCACCAGTCTCTTCGATGTCGTCGTGCAAGCCCAAGTCATCGGGCAGCAACAGTTCAACGTCCAACCCCTCCAACAGCGCCCGCCACTCCCGGCGCTTCCCCTGATTGTGTGTCGCCAACAACAAACGCATTGTCTCTCCCCTCAATCATAAACCACGAATCTACACGAATTCTCACTAATTTTTCTTTATTGGTGGAGATTCGTGAAGATTCGTGGTAGAATTCTTAGCCTTCGCTCATTCCTTCATTCGCTGATTCTTTCATTCGACCACTCGCCAACTTGCGTTCCAGGCGCTCTTTGCGATGCCGGAGTTCGGCCAAGAGTTGCACGCGCTTGAGGCTTTTGGGATGACGCTCGGCGCGATTCAGGGCAGCATCGGTTTCAGCGAGTGCGGCGCGCAGGTCACAAGCTGTCCATTCGTAGTACTTGGCGCGTTCCACCAGCGGCTCGACGGCCAGCGGGTGATAGTTCGCCCATGCATCCCACAGCGCGAACGCCCGTTCCCATGCGCCGCAGCGTTTGTGACGCAGCGCCATCTCGCACCAGAGCCGCGCGGCTGTGTCCTCGTCCAGCGTCCCACGCTCCTGCAAAAGCGCCTGTTCCCACGCCCTGAACGCCTCCGCCTCGCGGCCGGCGTGGTCATACACACGCCCCACCCCAGCCCACTCGCCCGGCGCGAGCGCCATCTGCTCTGGTGATGTGACCATGCGCGTCACGTGGACCAGCAGCGAGACAAGGCTCAGCACGTCGATGCGGTTGTGGTAGAAGACCCGCGCCATATCGGATGCGTCGCCGGTATCCAGGTATTGCCGGTAGAGCCAGGGGATCAGCGACGATTCGATGTCCGCCTCAGTACGCTGTACACGCAGAATCGCGGTCTCCAGCATCCCCAAGCGGCGGGATTCCAGGTGATCCCGCCAAAGCTGCCGCGCCACACTGAGCAGATCCAGATGCGGCAGCGCCCGCCAACGCGGAACCATGCGGTTGAGGATAAAGCGGGATTCCAGCAGCGGCAGGTCGAAGCCGTTGCCGTTGAAGCTGACAATGCCGGTTGCGCCCGCCAGCACATCTTCGATGTAGTGCATCGCCGCTAACTCTTCGTCGGGACTGCGGAGAAAGACAAGGTGCAACGTCAGGTGCTCATCTTCCCACAGGCCGATGCCGGTGAGGAAAACCAGTGTCCCCGCGCCGCCCGCGAGGCCGGTCGTTTCCGTGTCGAGGAAAGCGGGGCGCGCGCCCAGGTTCGGCACGCCGAAAAGCGGCAGCGCCTCCACGGGAAGGTGTTGCATCTCACCGAGCGTGTAGCGTCCGTGCGGGTGAAACGACGGATACACCCGCTTTTCCACCCACACCGGACCGTGCGGGGTCAAAAGCTCGTCGCCGGGCAGCGCAGCACTGGCCTGGCGCGGCGGTTCAGCAGGGAGTGGCGGCGCAGGTTGCAGTGCCTTCAGCCCCTTCACCACGCCGAGGCGCCTTAACTGATTGCGGTATTTATCGTCCATCAATCGGGCAAAGGCGCACGTTCACGCCACTGAAGGTACTCTGCAAAATTCCTGTATGGCACAGGGGAATCAATCGCCAATGCCATATCATTCGTCAAATAGTTCATCCAATAATCCGAAAATACCGCTTCCCCATACGTAGCAAAAGGACCTTGTCCCGCAACCAATTTCTCGATATCGCGCACCGAGCCAATGTTCTTGGTATTGCCGCTACCGGGATGATCGCCTGCAATGCGCCATTTTTCTTGCAGTAAAAACTGGAAATCCTTCACAACCGAAGCAATTTCTAACAGATCATCCAGGCTATAGACACGCCGCTCGTCTATACTTTCGTCAGTACGGGTGCAAATGATTCCCAAGACAAAATGCGCCGCATAGCTTCCATAAGGGAATGTCACATTCTTCGCAGATGCTCGGTCCCGAAAATAGCCAGTAAACGCACCCAAAGTAAACCCGTTGACAGTTTGAGGACTGGTGCGATACGTGCTTTTCAAATCAAGCGCAATCCGTGCGCCGTCTGAAGCTATCAGACTTACATCGGGATAATGGTTCTGGTGTTCGCTGAATATCAGCTCGTAATCATAGCGTTGCGCAAACTGCACAATGAGCGGAATCAGCATCAATTCGATCAACTTGGAAACCACTTTGGTATCCACGGAAATCGTATAAACGTTGCGATACACGTCAATAAATCCTTTGATGACCCAATCGCCGGCATCGGTAGCCAGCGTTTGAGTAAACGCTTCGAAATCAGCCATCAAGGCGGACCGAAACGCCTCTTTATTCCACGTAGATGTTATCGGCATGAGCACCTCACTGTGCGATGAACAAAACTTCCTCGGAACGATGATTGGTCGAAAGCACGTATTTGTACTGCCCAAACCACTCAACGCGTACATCCTGTTTGTATTTTTTTAACAACGCAAGAATTTCTTCCGGCGAAGGGATACCATCACTGCGATAGGAAACTACCAGGATACTGTCTCGATAATGACGGAAAAGCTGATCAAAAGCGGTATAAATGCACTTCTTATCTGTCCACACATTGGCCGTGCGCTTCAAACGCCGATGCTTAGAACGGTAATCAATGTGCGTTTTCCAAGCATCATACATCGTCAGGCCTTCCAGAAAATGGTAAAAATCCCGGTAATCCACACCTTCGCCTTGTTGAGAAATGTATGGCGTGTCAATGTAGACCAAATCATACGTCCCCGGAACGGCTAAGGCGTCCACGTTGAATGCCACGTTTGCGCGCCCATTATCGAAGACTGCCTGATTCGCCTCCGCCACAAAATCACAAAACCACGCCGCAAAAGGACGATCCCACGAGGTCTTGTTCCCGAAAGACCGTTCAACGTCGGCCAACCGCACATACAGGTTTTTACGGTGAAACAAATTGTAAGGACGTTTGACAATCGCCGCCTGCGCTAGCGCGAAAAACGCCAACGCGAATTTGTAGAGATCAGCGATGTGATTGATATTGGTCATCGTTTGATCCAGCCATGCGTTTTCCTCATCGGTAAAGTAGATGTCGCGGAAAGTCTTTTCGATGAAATGCGGATAGTCTATGTCAGGATGTCGCGCGAGGATCCACTCGACATCGTCTGTCGTCAACTGCACATTGCCATTTTCGATCAACGCGACGCCGATGTAGTAGTTGAAACGTAAAACATCATTGTAAGCGACAAGCTTGTTTTCCTGCTTGAAACGGTACGCTACTGCGCCGGTGCCGCCAAAAGCGTCCAGGCAGGTATCAAAATCCAGCGACTTGACCTGCTCCCAGATCCAATCCGCCAGTTTTGCCTTACTGCCCTGGTAACGGGTGCCGGGGAATTTTGCGGTAGCAACTTCCCCGGCAAATAAAAGCGGCTGATGTATATACATCTCCACTTACCAAAAAAAACTACGTCCCTACTTGTCTTCTTTCGATGCGGGCGCCGAGGGGACGGAGTTTTTCTTCGATACGCTCGTAGCCCCGGTCGATCTGGCGGATGTTGAAGATCGTGCTGGTGCCTTCGGCGGCAAGGGCGGCGATCAGCATCGCCATGCCGGCGCGGATGTCGGGACTTTCCATTTCGTCACCGTGGAGGCGCGACGGGCCGTAGACCAGCGCGCGGTGCGGATCGCACAGGACGATGCGCGCGCCCATCGGGATGAGCTTATCGACGAAGAACAGGCGGCTCTCGAACATTTTCTCGTGGAAGATGATCACGCCGTCGGATTGTGTCGCCAGGACAAGGGCGATGCTCATCAAGTCCGCCGGGAACGCGGGCCACGGCGCATCTGCG
>JAIOAS010000210.1 GCA_019873725.1 Chloroflexota bacterium
GCCCGTTGCGCGATCAGGTCCGCTTCACCCTCAGGACAATGCCAGTTCTGGGCGACAATGCTGAAGCCACGTTGCCGCATTGCCTCAGCCGCGAGCGCCTCACCCCGCCGTCCCAACCCCACTTTTCCTCTGGCCATGCCTGCATCCTATATGCGATTGCCTTTCCCGTCAAGCGTGGTATGATTTGTGCCTGATTCAGGTGCTGGCTCACAAGGTTTGTTAACTTTATGAAACGTTGGTTAAGACTGTTTGAATGGCTGATTTTCATCGCCCTGGTTGTTTTTGTCGTTATCGGCGCGCAGGCGCTAGGCCATAACCATATTCCCACCCGCGAAGTGACGGTGGTTGTCACCCCGACCCCCTCCGGCTCCTCGGCGACACCCCTGCCGTTTACGGAAACCTCGACCCCTGTGCCGCCTACCGCCACCCCGCCTGCCATGCCGCCAACGTGGACCCCGACGGCTCGGCCCACAAAAACGCCATTGCCGACCCTGACGCCGTCCTCTACTGCGACGCCGCCCCCCCTTGTGCTGCCGATTGCCGCGACGCCGATGTTTACCACATCGACGGTGGTCACGTCGCCGTTGGAGCAACCCACGCCGATGCCGCTCATCGAACAGCCAGAGGGCACGATCAACATCCTTCTGCTCGGCAGCGACCGGCGGCCCGGCGAGGATGTAGCCCGCACCGACGTGATGATGATCGTCTCGATTTTCCCGGATGTCCCCTCCGTCAGTATGATCTCGATCCCGCGTGACTTTTACGCCTGGATTCCTACGTGGGGGCTGGACAAGATCAACACCGCTTATTTGCGGGCCAAGACGACCGGTTATCCCGGCGGCGGCCCGGCGCTGCTCAAAGCGACGGTCGAGTACAACTTCGGCCTGCCGATCCACTATTACGCGATGGTGGATTTCAACAGCTATCGCAGCATCGTCGATGCGGTGGGCGGGGTCGATATCGTCGTGGAGTGCGGTTTCCACGATACGTACCCCGACGAAGAGTCCCCCACCGGTCAGACGGACATCGATCTGGAGCCGGGTGTGCATCACCTGGACGGTAAATTCGCCCTGTGGTACGTGCGCTCGCGCTGGAACACTTCCGACTTCGACCGGCATCGCCGTCAGCAACAGGTGATACGGGCCATCCTGGAAAGCGCGCTCAACCAGAATATGCTCGCGCGCATCCCTGAGTTGTGGGACGTGTACCAGGAATCCGTGGAGACGGATATGGGACTGACCGACATCCTGGCCCTCGCGCCGATTGCGCTGCGGTTGGATATGCGCGATATCAAGAGCCGTTTCATCCGAGGCGCTAATTTGTTGACCTCCATGTCGGTGCCGCTGCGTGGTGCAGTGTTGGCCCCACACTATGAAGAGCTCTACACGTTTATGCAGGAGGCGGCGCAGCCCCCGGTGACAAGCCGTGCCGCTCAGCGCGCCTATCGTGTGGAGGTATGGAACGGCAGCGGCAACAGTGGATGGGGAGAGGTGGCGGCTTACCGCTTGCGGTTGGAAGGCTTCGAGGTGCCGGCGATCCATCAAACCGATGGCACGGCCCGCACCACCATCACGGATTACACGACGACGAGCAAAGGCTCCCCGATTGCCCGTCTGATGGCCCTGTACAAACGTCAACAACGGGATGTAACCGCCGAGCCAACCCAGGGCAGTCCGATCGATTTCCGGGTGACGTTGGGGTGGGATTACAATCCGTGCGATGGGACGGGCACCGTGGGCTGGCGTCCGACACCCACGCCGACGCCTACGCCTGAAACGTCCCCTCCGCCCGAACCGTAAGCCGCTCTTGTGAGGTGCGACGTACTTTCAGGGGGTGAGGGGCATCCGCCAGTGTCCCCCTCCACCGGGTACGTCGCACCTGTTTGTGGGACAGGTTATCGCAGCCAGGCCAGGGCAGCGGCCATGCGTGCCACCCCGGCCTGAATGTTCTCCATCGAGTTGGCGTAGCACAACCGCAGATACCCCTCGCCGCCCGGCCCAAACGCTGTGCCCGGCAGCACGGCGACGCCGGCCTCATCCAGCAGATAGTCGGCGAGCCAATCCGCAGAACGACCAAACGCCGTGACGTTGGGGAACGTGTAGAACGCGCCGCGCGGCATGCGACACTGCACGCCGGGGATGGCGTTCAGCGCGGCGACGAGGACATCGCGCCGGCGCTGGTACTCCGCCACTACCGCCTTCACCGGTTCTTGCGGGCCGGTCAGCGCTTCGATGCCCGCGTACTGCGTGAACGTCGCCGTGCAGCCGACCGAATGTGTCAACAGCAGGTTCATACGCTCGGCCAGCGCCTCCGGCATAATGCCGAATCCCAGACGCCAGCCGGTCATCGCATACGTTTTGGAAAAGCCATCGCAGATGATCGTGCGCTCGCGCATCCCCGGTAGCGCGGCAATACTCGGTGCGGTCAGCCCGTCGAACACCAGGCGCGCGTAGATTTCGTCGGAGAGCACCCAAAAGTCGTACTTGCGCGCCGCGGCGGCGATGTGTTCCAACACCGCCCACGACAGGACGCCGCCGGTGGGGTTGCTCGGCGAATTCAGAATCACCAGGCGGGTGCGGTCGCTCACCAGCCGGTCGAAAGCATCCAGGTCGAAGGCGAAGTCGGTCTCTTCACGCAGCGGCACAGGCACCGGCACGCCGCCTGTCACGTCGACCACCGCTGCGTAGGTCGGGAAGCCTGGATCGGGGTACATCACTTCGTCACCGGGGCGGACCAGCGCCATGGCGGAGAAGAACAGGATCGGCTTGGTGCCCGGCCCGACGATCACCTGGGAAGGGTGAACCTCGATGCCGCGTCGCCGTCCGGCGTCCTCGGCGATGGCCTGACGCAGCGCGGGAATCCCGGCGGGTGGGTTGTAGGTGGTGTGGCCGTCCTTGATGGCCTGGATGCCTGCCTGGACGATGTTGTCGAACGTGGGGACATCCGGCTGACCGATCTCCAGGTGGATAATATCGCGGCCTTGCGCTTCCAGCGCCTGCGCGCGCGCCAGCATATAATAAGCGCCTTCCGGCTTCAGATTGCGAACACAAGCGGCGAATTCCATTGTTTCCTCCCAAAAGTCACGCAGTCGGGTAGTTGTTAGTCAGGTAGTCGTTAGACGACATTATAGCATCACACAGATTGGCAAACAAATAAGGGGGCGAATGATGACCGATCACTATGCCGACATCTACGCGCATCATGCAGAAGAGTCTCCATGTGGGATTCCACACCAACGAGGAGCAAAATTACAACCGCGAATCACGCGAATCTTCGCTAATTTTAAGAGATTCGTGTAGATTTGTGAGATTAGCGGTTTATTTTTCAAGGAGTACGAGCGCTTTATCGCGCGGGAGGATTGCATGGGCAATTTGCTCGCGGCCCTCCAGGAGATCACGTTACTGGACAACCTGGAAGTAAGAAGAATTGTGAAGGTGGCGACTTGAGGTGCGCCACCTTCACAGGGATGATCGGGTTTTATGGTGCGGCGCGCATCACGAGTGGCAGGTAGATGATGTGAGGCTTAACCAAAGTCTGCGCTACGCTTGTGTTGTTGAGTGTCACCATCTCCGGCACCGTTGCCGCAATCGTCACACTGTTGGTCAGCCAGCCGGTGTAGGTTGGGTTGATGACGACGGAAACGGTGAGTGTGCCACCTGCGCCCGGCGCGAGGTTGAACACTTCCCACGTCAGGGTGTGGTCTGGCGCCGGCAAGATCACTGTCCCTGAGTGAGCGTAAAGCTGCGCGTTTGGCGGCAGCACGTCGGTGATGGTGACGTAGGGCGCGGGGGCGTCACCGATATTCGCGTAGGTTAGCGTGTACGTGATCACGTCACCTGGATAGGCTGTCGCCGGCCCGGTCTTGTGGATTGTCAGGTCGGGCGCGCGCACTTCGGTGACGACGGGCGGGCTGGTGTTGTTGCCGGTATCGCTGTCGAAGAGCGGGGTGGCAATCGTGGCGGTGTTCGTCAGCAGACCGGTGAACGTGGGGCTGACGATAGCCGTGATGGTGAGCACGCCACCCTCGCCCGGCGCGAGGTCGAACACTTCCCAGGTGAGCGTCTGGCCCGGCAGCGGCAGCATGATCGTGCCGGTGTGATCGAGCGCGGTCAATTCCGGCGGCAGCACGTCGGTGATGGTGACATAGGGTGCGGGGGCGTTGCCGGCGTTGCTATAGGTCAGCGTGTAGGTGATCACCTCGCCGGGATAAGCGGCAGTCGGCCCGGTCTTGCGGATCGTCAGGTCAGGCGCGCGCACTTCGGTGACGAGGGGCGGGCTGGTGTTGTTGCCGGTATCGCTGTCGAAGAGCGGGGTGGCAATCGTGGCGGTGTTCGTCAGCAGACCGGTGAACGTGGGGCTGACGATGGCCGTGATGGTGAGCACGCCACCCTCCCCCGGCGCGAGGTTGAACACTTCCCAGGTGAGCGTCTGGCCCGGCAACGGCAGCATGATCGTGCCGGTGTGATCGAGCGCGGTCAATTCCGGCGGCAACACGTCGGTGATGGTGACGTAGGGCGCGGGTGCGTTGCCGGCGTTGCTATAGGTCAGCGTGTAGGTGATCACCTCGCCGGGATAAGCGGCAGTCTGCCCATCCTTGCGGATCGTCAGGTCAGGCGCGCGCACTTCGGTGACGACGGGGGGACTGACGTTGTTGGTGGTGTTGCTCTCAACCGCGGTGGTGGCAATGGTCGCAGTGTTTATCAACAGCCCGCTGAACGTGGGACTGATCAGGGCGGTGAACGTGATCACGCCGCCTTCGCCGGGTGCGATATTGAACAGTTCCCACGTGAGCGTTTGGCCTGGGAGCGTGAATGTACCGTGATCGTATACAGTCATCTGCGGCGGCAGCGCATCGGTGATCGTGGCGTAGGGCGCGACCGCATTGCCGGCGTTGGTGTAGACCAACGTGTACTCGATCACCTCGCCGGGAACAGCCGTAGCCGGCCCACGCTTGTCAATCGTCAGATCAGGCACATAGATTTCGTATTCCAGGTGCATAGCGGGAGCGGTGGAGCCGCTCTCGCGGTCGGCGAAGCGGGCCAAGGCGAAGAGGCGGCACCCTGCGGTGAACCGGAGCGCGAAGTTGGCCTCACTTGCCCCACTGCGGATTTTCCCATTCAGATAGTCCCGTAATGCGGTACTGTCGAACGTCACCGTCTGCCCGCCTGTGGTGGGAGCGGGGCGCGTCTCGATCAACGCGCCGGGGGGCGGCGAGGTGGCCCACGTTAATGTCTCCTCTTGCCAGCCGCTATCGGTTTCGTACAGGCCAAGGAGGATGCCATCCGTGCCGGTGGCATAGTTTGCTGTGAGAGTCAACGTGGCGGTGTGGATGTATGCCGTCGTCGGAATATCGCTGAGGTTCCATCGGACGTAGGTGACATCCGTAGGATTGCAGGTGCTGGTGCTTGCAGCCACCGACAGATACGCCGCGTCGAAATTTGCCTCCGGCTGGGTGATGCGGACAAAGACATCCGGCCCGGCAGCGCCACCTTCCTCAGCCAATGTTCCTTCGACCAATAGCAAAAGTCCCAAACCGATAATCACAGTCGATAACAGTATACGTTTCATCATTGTTCTCCCGTGAGCGCGACCTTCAGCACAATGCGTGTTCTTCATCTCTATCCCCCCTGCTTCCTTTACGGCCACACGACCGGTGCGCCTGCTTTGAGGCAAACGTGGTAAGGATACCCCACGCGCGTGGCTAAGTCGACGCCGAAGTCAATTTCCGGTAACCAGAACTCGAAGGCGTGAACGTCCGCGCGCCAGTGCAGTGCCTGTTCGACATACGCTGCTCCTAACGCTTCTGCCAATGCCGTGGCTGAGGTGATCCCCGTCTGGTCGAGTGGCAGCGATAGCTCATTGAACAGACAGGTCTGATCGCTGCCTACGAGATTGAACCGCACCGTGTTCTGCGGCGGCACACCTCCCACAAAACTCAAGACGGAAGGCGCATTGTTGTTCACCTGTACCCAGTAAACGTGCCCAACCCGTAGGGGGAAGTTGGTTCCTACACTGTATGGCGGCAGCCATGCCTCGTAAGATTGCGCGCCGGGATCCCAGTGGAGCACTTGCTGCACGCTGTCGCCGATGTAGCCTGCCAGGGCCGCGGCATTTATAAGCTGCGCGGTCACGTCCAGTGGCAGCGCAATCACGTTGTAGCGCGTGCTGCCAGGTTCACCGGGCAGCAGCGCAAAATCGAACTCACCGACGGCGTTGGAGGGCAGCGACTCCCGCTCTTGTGCATCCAGTGCCGTGACGATGTAGAAATAGTTGACGCTGGGATCGCCGATCTTGCCGGTATCGGTGTAGTTTGACGCCGTCACCGTGGCGATGGCATTGCCCGGCGAGGGAACAAAGTACGCTTCTGTACTACGATACACACGATACCACGACGCTCCCATGACATCATACCAGGTGAGTCTGACGTTGCTGCCGGATTTCGTGATCGTCACAGCTGGGCCGACGCCCACGGGGGTCTGCACTGCCGACGAGTTGTTGTTCTTGTAGCGGTCGAGCACATCGGAGGCGATCTCGGCGAGGTTGTCGAGCACGCCCCGGAATGTGGGCGCGACCGTCGCCGTGATCGTAATGATGCCTCCGGTTCCCATGGGCAGATCGGCGACATCCCACACGTAGGAAGTTCCCGTGCGTTGGGTAATGGTCATGCCAGAGGAGACGACCACCGGATTCTCCAGGCCTGCCGGGAGCACATCGGTGATCACGACGTTGTAGGCTGTGCTGGGACCGGCGTTGCGGTAGGTCAGCGTGTAGGTGATTGTCTCCGGGAACAACGCGGTTGGCGGCGTAGTCTGTACTGTCTTGGTGATACTCAAATCGGCCTTGAGCACGGCGAGTTCCAGCGCCGGGTCGCCAAAGAGGGTGTATGTGTCGATTAGTTCATCGTGTCCCTGTCCGGCCAATGCCAGCTTACCCAACGTCGTTGCCGGCCCGAGTTCGATGATGTGATCGTAGAAGATGGCCTGATAAAGCGCCTTATTCATAACATCGTGCCCGCTGGCCAGCCCCAGGCCGGTGGGCGACCAACTGGCAATGGCTGCTTTGTCAGGCGCACGGACGAGCATTTCGGCGATGGCGGAGAGGTCTATTGAGCTACTCGGATTGATATAGTAGCCCTCCAGACACGTCATCGGTGCCATAAAAGTTAACTTGTCAGCATTGTTCATTGAAGCTATATCGGTAATCTGCAGTAATTTTTCGGATGCCCAATACCTGTATGCTGCGTGACCAACATAGTTGACTATCAACCGTCCTGCGTTGATGGCGTTGAACATTGCAGTGCGCGCCAACGATGCCGTCGTATATGGGGGTTGCAGATAATAGACCTTCTGTGCATTGTAAAGTGGCGGTACAAACTGATCGGCTACTGCATTTGAATAAGCGTAGAAATCACCGGCGTCATCTGGATTGTCTGCTACAAAGAGAATTTCCCGGTTCCATTCAGTCGTGGGCGGGTTCTGTAAATAGCCAAGGGCCTTATTGATCATGGTGCTTGCCTCGACAGGAGTTTTCACCGGGAAGCGGCCCAGGCTTATATCCGGCAGGATGTCATCACCGCTTACTGCTACGTAGCGGTTATCCGCTGCCGTCTCGCCGAGCCAGGGGTCAATATCGGCCAGGTAGGGCGGAATATATACCGTTTCTCCACGCCCAATATAATCTTTGAAATCGTAGTGCCCATCCCCCATGAGCAATACATATACTGGCGCAGGCCGCGTCCACGAAGTGTAGGCGTATGCCAGGAAGTTACGGATCGCGTCGGGATTGAAGATGCCATAACTGAAAGCATCGTAGATCTCCGCCACGTCAACGACTTGAACTCGCAGACCTTGCCCTGTGTAGTAGTCCGCGAGCGGTTGGACTGGTGTGATCAAGCTAGAATGGGCAATCATAATGTAATCTGCGCCGTTTGTCGGCAAAAGCAGATCGGAAGGGACATCCGCCACAATCGCTTTGGGGGTACGGCGTTGTGCAGATGTTAGGGCGATATATTCCCGCGCTGCAGGGATAGTTTGTTGGAAGATAACCTTGTATGTGCTATCGGTAGGTACAACGCTTCCTCCCAGGATACGGATGGGATAGACCGGTGTACTTACATCGAAAACAGCGATATCATTCACTGTGAATGCATCTACGTGATATTCCCACGTACCAGCAGTGTCCCCGCTGAAGACAAGCATATCCTCGGCCGCGATATAGCGTTGATTGTAGGTGATCTCGAACCAGTTGATAAGGAATTGGTCGGCGCTGATTCCTCCATCCAACGGAGCACTGACACTGATGGTATTTGTCCCGTTGATGAGTATAGATTGCGGAATGACGGCGGTGAACGTATATGTATCCGCCGGTGCCCACGTCGCATCATCAATGAGAACGCCGTTGAGATAGACGCGTGTGTGATGCTGCGGTATAGCATCATAACCTTTGAAAAGACCAGACACGATCGCACTCATCGAGGTGGTGAGCGGGTGTGTCAAACTAAAGCTCGCTGTGAATGTCTGCGGTGTGGTTGCCCACACGAAATACCAATACCAGTGGTCGTTGTCAGGTCCACTCGGCCTCGGGGCTTGATAGATGCGGTTTTGCTCAATCCGTTGCGTCGTCCGAAAATACTCCGGCACTGCCGCCCCGCCCGGCGTACCATCGGACGTCCCCATCCTCAACCCGCTCTCGCCACCCCACGTCAGCCAGTACACGTTGACGTCGGTATACTTTGTCGTCATCTTTTGGCCGTAGAAAAGCACGTAGTCGCTGGTGTTAAACACGCCATCCGCCTCTCCCTCGACGTAGATGGCGACCTGAATGCCCTGGTTGTGCAACTTCAGTGTGCGCGGGTCAAGGGTGTTCACAGGGACGCCTGCCGCGATGAGATCGGTGTAGGTCAGTTGGTAGATGCCATCTGCATCCACCAGGATTTTGTAGGCTTCGTCGCTGAGCGGCCATTGGGCGACGTTTGTGGCGGGACGTTGCTGAGGCGCTGCGCGCCAGCCACGCGCGCCTTCATAGTTGACGAGTGAGGTGCGCAGGACCTCCTCGAACGCGCCCTCGTCCACTGTGCCTGTGGTAGCAGCGCTCGCCGCCGACGCGATCTGCGCACTGCGGGCCATCACGGTATCAAAAGTCAACTGCACGCGGATGCGCCGCGCAAATCGCAGTTGTCCGGTGACGGGGTTGTACTGGAAGGGGCGGAATTGCAGTTGTGCCACCCGCTGG
>JAIOAS010000211.1 GCA_019873725.1 Chloroflexota bacterium
ACCTATATACCCGTGGGTGTTCTTCCACGTAATAGATGACCGGCGCTGTATCCAAAAAGAGCCGTTTGACAGTTCTTAGCCAGTGCGATAATGGCATTTCACTCGCTCCATTGCATTCGCCTTTGTTCATCAGACTCGCGCCGCGTGCGAGAAACCCATTCTTGTGCATCTTCGCCTAGCATTGGATAAGTCGCCATGCCGCGAATATCACGCCACTTGTAGCGGGGCTTTTCCTGAACGACAGTCTGTCGGGTACGCTCAAGGATATACGCCGCCAAACGGAGTTGTTCATCTATCTGAAGCATATCTATGAGTTGTATCAACTCATTGTAGGTTGTCGTCATCGCTGTCCTCCTGGTGTTTTCTCTCATTCTACCCCCTATTCCTCTACCGTAAACCGCCCGCCATCACTCCGCCCAAACACCTCCGGGAAGTACATCTGGGACGCCGTCGCCGGGATCACGTTGTAGGTCCCTGGGACGCTGGCACGCATAATGTAGCTGTACTCGTAGGTCCCGCGCGGCAGGTAGGTGGCGAAGAGCGCGACCTTTTCGTCGCGCATCTCCGAGTGCGAGAACCACCACCAGCCCCAGCCGTACCAGCGATACCAGGCGTCTTCTTCCTCTGCCGTGAGGGCACGCACACCCGGTCGCTCGCCAACGACGCTTGTGGTGTTGAGGGTGACGTCCACCGCCTCGCAACCGGCGGGCAATGGGTCTTCGACGACGACGTAGTACAGGTCGGTGGGAGCGACGACGGTGAGCTTCACGCGGATCACGTCGCCGACCTGCGCGCTATCCACGGATACTTCCGGGTCCTCCACAAGACTGTACTGCCGCGCGATGATGATGCCGCGATCCAGCGCCTTCACCTGGTCGACGGGCAGGAAGTAGCGCAGGTGCGCGGTGTAGTAGAGTTGCCCTTCGCCGGTTTGCCCACTTGAAGCTGGAAGACGTTCGATGAACAAACGATTGCCTTCCTCCACAAGCAGTTGTGCGATCGCAACGGTGAGCTTCTGGCTTTCGGTGATATTGTCCGCGTTGTAGTCGCCTTCCAGCAGCACCTCGCCGTTCAGCGTGACCTTGTAACTGAAGTCGCCTTGCAGTTCGCCGGTGGCGCGCATGTAGGCAATCAGCCCCATGAGCGACCACGCCGTCGATTGCGTCGTGCCCCAGTGCCCCTCTTTGCGAACGGCCATCAGCCAGCGGACGATATTGGGCAGCAGGTCGCTTTGGGGATTGTGACGGGCCAGCGCCCAAAGTACCGTGGCGGTGGTGCGGATGTCGGTGTTCATGTTCCAGTAGTCGGGCTGCGCCTCTTCCCAGTGCGTGCCGGTGGCGCTGTAGATGGCGGCCCCGTTGAGGTCGGAGAGCAGTGTATCCACGCGGCTGCGTTCCCCTGGATCGAGCAGGCCGAAGGCCACCGCCAAGATTGCCCGCCCGTAGTGATCCAGCAGATGCCGCTTCTCGAACAGTTGCACGGCGCGGCTCAACTCGCCGCCCTTTTCCGCGCCGCTCACCAGATTGACGTATTCGCCCAACACGTAGAGCTGGTACGCCAGGCGATTGGCTTGCCAGTGTGTGGTCTTGTCGGTAACGGAAAGCAAGTTGGTGCGCAGATAGCCTGCGCCTTTACGGAGCACGTCGACGTCCACGGTAAACCCGGCGCGGTGCGCTTCGAGCATCCCCTGGAGCACGTAAGCGGTGAGATAGGGATTGCTCGCGTCGCCCAGCCACCAGCCCCAGCCGCCGTCATATTTCTGCTGCGCATAGAGCCGTTGCAATGCCACGCCGACTTGTTCCGTCAACGCCGCCTTGAGTCCAGGGCGGGCGATGCCCATTTCCTCCAACGCCTGGTAGGTGAGGACGTTGGGCAGGAAGCGGCTGACGGTCTGCTCGACGCACTCGTAGGGGAAGTGCTCCAGATAGGTCAGCGCGTCCGCTGTGGCCGCCGTGAGCGAGCCGTCCAGTTGCACGGTCAACTCGCCCTGGGTGGGGTCGAACACGCGCGGCAGTTGCACGATTTCCTGGCGCAACTCCGGGCCGGCGAGCCGCCCGGCAGTGCCCACCACCTCCGGCGTCGAATAGCGGTAGACGGGCAGAGTGTCCTCGCGCCCATCGTAGTAGCCGTCACCCCAAGCCTCCATCCGCACGGTGACTTTCTCTTCGGGCAGTGCCGTAACCGGCCACACGACCTTGACCTTGTCGCCGGCCGGAATGTTCACCGTCTGCTGGGTCACGCCTGCGACTTCCAACCCCTCGACAGTCAGCGTCACCACGGCGGAAACCGCCGCGCCGGTGTTGTTGTGCACGATGGTCGCAATCTCCGCCTGGTCGCCCACGACGAAGAAGCGCGGCAGCACAGGGCGCACGAGCAGATCGAGCGTGCTCAGCACGTCCACGTCGGTGCGGCCCACAAGCGTCTCGGCGGTGATGCCCCGCGCCTGCATGCGCCACGTGGTTAGATTGTCGGGCAGCTTCACTGCCACCCGCGCACGCCCATCCGTACCGGTGCGCACGACCGGGTCCCAAAACGCGGTATCTGCAAAGTTAGTACGGATGAAATTGTCGCCGTCGCCGCCGCCCCCGCCGCCTTTAGCTGCGGGCGCGAGTTCGCGGTTGTAGGCTTCCATGGCCACCGCCAGCGCCGCCGACGTGCGCACGCCCAATCCACGTTGGCTCCAGAAGCGTTCCAGCAGTGTGGGGCCGGTCTCATCGGCCAGCGCCAGCACGGCCAGGTCGGCCAGCCGCAGCGACAGTTCCGCCACCACCGGCTTGCCGGCGTGATCCGTCACCAGCACGTCGTAGATTGCCGTCTCGCGGGGCCGGTAGTACTCGCCGCTTTCAATCGACCGGTCGGGCGTGAGCGTGATCGTCAGCTCCTTCTCTTCGGTAGAGACCGGCAGCAGCACCGTCCCCATTTTGAACGAGGCCAGCGCGTCCGGCGACTGCGCCGATCCCTGCACGATGACGACGGAGACGAAGATGTTGGGGATGTGTGCCGCGGTGATGGGGATGCGCAGGACTTCGCTGTTGCTGTACAGCTCGATGACGGCGGTTTCGAGGATGTGCCCGCGCTCAATCGTCACCAGGGCGTTCACCGTGCCGCTATACGGCGAAGGGATGAGAATTTCGGCCACGTCGCCCACCGCGTAGCTGTCCTTGTCGGTGATCAGGTCAATGCGGTTGTTGCTCTCCTGCCGCCAATACGCCGCGCGCCCGCCCCACACCCAGACGTAGGTGCTGCTGCGGATGACGTTGCCGCGCGCGTCCTTGCCCGAGGCGCGAATTTTGTAGCTGCCCGATGACGGCGGCGTGAAGGTTGCCACTGCCTTGCCGTCGGCCCGCGTGGTCACGGTGGTCGTGTAGATGGGGACGTCCTCCACGGCCCACGTCCAGTAGAAATTGCCGTCCTCGGCCTGCTGGCGGACGTTGTACCAGCGATGTTCCATAAATACGACTTCCAGTTCCCCGGCGGCGACGGGCACACTGTCCCAATCCACGGTCAGGATGTCCACGCCGCGCGCCTCGCCCGCCTTGGCGATGCGTCCCTGCGGGGCCAGGCCGATGTAGAACTCGCCCTTGTGCACGATGGTTGTCGTGCGATTGCTCACATACTGGTCGTTGATGTCCGTCACGTTCGCCTCGATGGTGAAGCGGCGGCTGGTCAGTTCCTCGGCGATGTCGGCGGGGATGTCGATCACGACGCGCCCCTGCTCGTCGGTGACGGTCTCGCCGCTGGCGACGAGCCGCCCGTAGCTGCCGTACCCGCCCCGCTCGCGCTCCCAATCGTAATCGGTCCAACTGTAGTAGGGGCATTTTTCGCCGCGCGGGCATTGGTAGTTGAAGCCGTAATCGGCGCTGAGAACGTTCCAGTTCACCCGCGCATTGGCGACCGCCCCGCCGAAGTAGTAGCTGGCCTCGACGACGGCGCGGATGGTCTCGCCGTTGAGATAGGCGTCGCGGTCGGTCGTCACCGTTACCTGGAACTCCGGCTTGCGGTACTCGGCCAGGGTGAAGCTGGCGCCGGTGTAGAAACCCAGGTCCGGCTCTTGCATTTGGATGTAATACGTGCCCAACGGCGCGGCCTCGTCGAGCGTCAACTCGCCGAAGAGCGTGCCCATGTCGCTCAGAGTCAGGCGTTCGTTGTACAGTTCCTTGCCCTGGGGATCGTCAACCCGCACGGTCAATTCGCGCAGATCCGCCGGAATCGTGTAGTTGGCGTCATCGTCGGCGCGGACGATACCTTTGAAATAAACGGTCTGGCCCGGCCGATAGATAGGCCGGTCGGTGTACAGGTAGCCCGCGTAACGGCCCGAACCGTAATCGGCGCTCACGTCGAAATCCCACGGGCGGATACCGCTGTCCCAAGCGTTGAAGGCAACGGCAAAATCTGCGTCGCCGGGCTGGCCGGAGAACGCGAAGTAGCTGTCCCACAGTTCCGTTTCATCCCGGGCGGCGCTGAGGTAAACGCCGTCGCTATCCGTCTGGCCTTCACTATGCCAGTCGAGGTCCTGTCCCTTGAAACGAATAGGCAGGTTGGGAACCGGCTCACCCGTCGCCAAATCCGTGGCCCACACCAGCGCCTCGGTGCGTGTCTGCTTCATCGTTAGATTGATGTGCGAGCGGATGAAAACGTGCTGCGCGGGACGCGCGTAGCTATCATACTGCCACACCTCCGGCGCGGTCAGTTGGAGGAAGTAAATCCCCGGCGGCAGTTGATCGCCGCTCGCATCCACCATATCGAGGCGAATCAGGCGCGCCGTATTGCGGGGCGGATCCACCGGCACAGACCAGCGGCGCACCAGATCGGCGGCGGGGGGGTGGAAATTGTTGCGAAAATCGTAATTGCGGTAATCGTAAAAGCGGATAAAATCCTCCACCCTGAGGCGATAGAGTTCCGCATCCAGCCGGGACACATTGCGATATCCCACGTAGATAGCGGTATCGGTATAGGCGTTGAATGTGCTCAGGTCGCCGATGGTGTTGAGTGTGGCGTAAGGCGACAGATCGCCGGTCGTGAAGCGCAACCGCAGTGTCTCGCCCAACGGCATACCGTATTTGTCGGGCGCTGCGCCATCCAACGTGACGTTGTAAACCGTCGCCGGCTCCAGGCTCAGGGAGATGCGGACTTCGGTGTCGGCCTCAGACCAGTACGTATACACCGAGGTCGGCTGCGGGATGATGCGCACGTAGTCCATAAAGCCGTCACGCTGCATCGGGCTGGCGAAATCGATCACGATGTCGCTATAAGGGCTGACGTTCGTTTCGCCGTTTGTGGGTGAGGTAGAAATAACGCCGGGATCGTTGACGGTGTAGAAGCGCCATGCATACTGTTGCGGCAAAGTGACATCACTATGGCGAGCGTGCGCCGTGTTGGACAGGACGGCATAAGGCCTGACGTTGCGGGGCAGCGGCGCAGCCGGAATGAAGGTCATCGACTCTTCAGCGATGATAGTTTGCCCACCGCTCCAGTGGAACGTTCCGCCGATCGGTTGATCGTTAATACTCAACATAAACGCAGCTTCGACCGAGGCGTGGTCCATCGGCTGGTTGAAGGTCATGCTGATGACCGCGTTAGGCCCGATGTGTTGCTCCTCTGTGCCCGGTGTCCACCTGAGAAGTAGGGGGCGTTGCGTGGTGAACGTCCACGTGTAGTCTTCCGCCAACGGCGAGCCAGACGTATCGCTCAGGCCCGCCACGCGCACCGTGTAGACCGTTGCCGGGAGGAAGCCGCCTTCAGGGTGGAAGCGGTAGATCGACGTGTTGAGCCACTCGCCTGTCCCCTGCACCGGCGGCGTGAAGGTGAGCGGGTTGGGCAATGCCGCCTGATCGCCAATCGCCGTCAACGGCACGACGGGGCGGTTGAAGACGACGGTGACGGTCGTATCCGGCGCGACATCCGCGCTATCGGGCGCAGGCTGCACCTCGCTGACCACCAGATGTCCCACCGTCTGGAACTGGAACGCAACGGGATCGGCCAACGCCGTCCCTTCGACGTTGCGCGCCGTTGCCCCCACCGTAACGCGGTAGCTGGCGCCGCGCGCCAGCGGCTCCGCCGGCTTGAAGACGAGCGTGCGACTGTCAGCCCACTCCAGCTCCCCATTGACGGACGGCTCAATAGCAAACGCCTCCGCCACACTGTCGGCGTCCATCGGCTGGTCGAAGACGAGTTCGATGGGCGCGTCGAGCGCCTGCGCTTCGCCGGTCTCCGGCGCGCGGTAGAGCAGGCGCGGAGGCGGGTAAGGAATGGGCGGCGTCGGCGACGCCTGCGGTGGCTGCGTGAGCGTCGGTACGGGCGTGAGGGGAACCGGCTCTTTCGTTCCTGTAATCCACTGGCACGCCGTTGACAGCAAGGCCAACAACAGCACGATCGACATCCAACGTTGGGGAAAGTGTCGCGTTTTCATCAGCGCCTCCGAAAAGAAACTACGAATGTTGCTTGAGGGTTGTTAGTGCTTGAGCAACGGCACGAAGCCGGCCTGTGCGAAATGATGATCTGTTGTGAGTGCCTCTGTTTTGACAAACAGACTGGCCCAACCTGCCGTATCGACAAAAACCTCAGACACTATCTCGATCCCCGTCTAGCGATTCGGTCAAATAGACATCATGATCTTCAGCCACGCCCACGATGTCACATTCCAACGTTCCAAACAAGGCTCTTAGGGGATCCAGGGGCTTAGCCGACTGCACGGTACTGTAAATCAGTTCTTGGCGAACGATTTCATCAATCCATTTCAGGATCATTTGTCCTGGCTCAGTTCCCTGAACCTTTGCCTCTTCTTCAAGCAAAACGTAGGTTCTTTCGGGTACACGCAATGTAACGAGGCGTTCCATAGTTTTCACCCCCCTCGTTTTTATCCATTGTATCACAAATCTGCTCTTATGGCCCCTCGCCCCCTTCATCCGGCGTGAGCGGCGCAAGATCGGCGAGCGTTTGCTGCCACGAAGGCGTACCCGGCGCGTAACCGGAGATGCGCACCAGCGTCCCCACTTCCGCCCAATCGAACAGCGTTTTGGCGTCGCCTTCGTCCATAATGATACAACCGAAAGACGCCGGATAGCCCAGAACGCCACGCGAGAGGCGCGTCCCGTAGTGAGTGATGGGCAACTCGTGGATGCCGTTGAAGAACCCCTCGTCCTCTTCATAGACGCCCATAAAGTAAGGCATGTCCAGCCGCCAGCGCTGCGCGAAGGCCATTTCCTCTTTGAACAAAATCTGGAACTGTCCGGGAATGGTCGGCGTGCGCGAAATACCGCTGGAAATGGTGAACGTATACACTTGGGTGTCGTACTCGAAGACGTACATGCGTTGTTTCGGCAAGTCGATCTCGATGCGCTTGCCCGGCGTGAGCGGATAGGGGAACAACACATCGATGGAGGGGATAACAATTTTCTGCCCGATGTCGATCGCGCCAGGATCGATGTCGGGATTGGCGCGTTCGAGCTGGTAACGGGGCATGTGATGGTTAAAGGCAATGAGCGAGAGCGTGTCGCCGGGTTGCACCACGTAAATGCGCTCCGGGTGGCGGATGTGCGCCTCGGCGCGATGCTGCCCGTCGTAGAGCGCCGCGAGTACGTTTTTCAATGTCGGGCCGATATCGAGCAGTCGCTCTTCGCCCACCTGCGGCGCGACTTCATCCAGCCACACCTTGACCTGCGCGGCGTTCACGTACAGCTTGACGCTCTGGCCTTCGACGCGCGATTCGAGCCAGGCCGCGATGCGTTCTGGCGACGCGGTAAATTCGGCGCGATAGCCGCCCGGCAACTCGTTTTCCAGCAGCTCGCCGGTAAGTGGATCATCCACAGCAAGCGTGAACGGCTGCGCCAGCCATGTCTGCGCCTGGGTGCGCGCGGGTTCCGGTGTAGCCACTTTCGGCGGGACGGCCACCGGCGCCAGTTCGATAGAGGACATGCCCTCCGTCAATGCGCGCCTCACATGCCCAGCAGCCTCTTCCACGTCAAGGCGCTGACCCGGCTGCCCGTCCGTCGCAACGACGCGCCCACCGTCGAGCGTCAGGCTTGCATCGACCGGCGCGCGCTCCACCGCCGCCGCGATTCGCGCGACAACTTCACGCACCAGTGCCGGGTCCGCGGGGATAATGACCGGTGCAACGATCTCATTGTGCTCGCGCAAGCCGGCGAACAACGGCGCATCTCCGTTGGCATCGCGGCCTACGTTGTATGCGGCCTGCGCCGTCGCCCGGACGTCATAACGCTGCCCCACGTCCACCCACGTGACGCGCCACGCCTGCCCGGCAACCTGCACATCCACGCCTACCGTTTCTGGCGCAGGCAGCCCGCGCGTGAGCGCCGTGACGGCCTCATCGACCGTCAGGCCGCTCACATCGATAGTCTGCACGCGCACACCAGGCAAAATCGTATCCGCCGGGTGGCGCAGCGCCAGCCATGCCGTCACCACAAAGATGACGAGCATCAAGCCAAGCAGCGCCGCCAGCACGCGCATGGCGGTTTTGAGCGTGACAGATGAGTGGTGCTTTTGTGATCTTTCGGCCATGGCGTCACCATCTACAATGGAGAAAATGACTGCTTCAGAATACAGTATTTGGACGAGATGTTGATGAAAAAAACAGTGCTAGATCTTAGTAGCGCATACTTACGTGAGGGCCAGTCATCGTAAGACAACTCGCTCGTTACGAAGCAGTGTAAATGTATCTATGTATGCAACGGAAACTTTTTCGCAAACATTAGGGATTTGAATCTTCCCGGCTATTTTCCCCAATCGTCCCTGATTTTGTTCGTGCTTGCGCACCTCCATCGTCACAACAACCAGGTTGTACGCTTTGGCTTGAGCGATTACCCATGGGTCAGCGCCTGACAAGAATTCTTGTACATGTTGTGGCTCATATAGGCGCACTGCCAGATCGGCAATTTCGCGGTATACATCTTGTACTGCTTCATCAGGTTGTACAAAAAGAGCATCCTTGTTTACATTCGCCCAATGCGCCAATTCATCACCAGAATCGGCGATCTCTTCATACACCAGTATGGGGCTACATATTGCCCGTCGTTCAGCCAGACGAGAAAGCCCTTCCCAAAAACCTGGCGCAATATCAAACGCATAATAGCGCCGGTGAGCTTCGATGTAAACATTAGCATCCAGGCAATAGGGCATCCTTCCCCCTAGAACTCCTGCAAGGCATTAACCAATGTTTGAGGCCTGGTATTTAACAACTCGG
>JAIOAS010000212.1 GCA_019873725.1 Chloroflexota bacterium
CAAGTCTCAAAGCTGTTCCCGGAGAGCGATTGGCTCACCGTGGAGAACGTGCTGGCAGGGCTAAAACCTCGAAGCTAGCACGGCGTGGCAAAAGTCTTGCCCGGCTTAGCTATGCTTGGAGCGGATCGCCGGCCTATGCTTGGAGCGGATCGCCAGATCCGCGGTTCTTGCGCGCTACGCCGGGATATGACGATCCCTGGCAAGCATAAACTGGAACCGTATTTGTGCCGCCTGGTCCTAGTTGTCTGAATGTCTTTTCCGCGCCTCTACGCCATCTTCTCGAACCATGTCGAGAAAAACCTTCAGCGAGATCTCCCCTTCCTTACGTAGACCCTCAACGTCTTTAGCGTAAAAGTCGGCGCCGCCATTGAGGTTGACAAACTCGCCCCGAAACATATCAATATCGGGATCGTATTGCACGACAGCCTGATAGCCGTTAATCTCTATCATATTCGCCATAGCTTCACCATTCTTGTTCCCTATTCGCCGCCCGATACACCTCCCGCAACGGTATACCGTGTTCCTCCGCCAGCCGGCGGCAGTCCTCATACTCTGGCGCGCGTTTGGTCGTGCCGTCGGGCAGTTCCGCCACTTTGACATGCACCGGGCCGTAGGGCGTGTCCACATGCTCGATGACGCGCGGCAGGGCGTGCCGGGCCACGCTATGCTCGCGGACGCCCAGCGTGGTGGTCTCCGCAAAGAGGATGGCCGTCATCGTGGGTACGTCGTCGGGACGGCAGAGGACGCGCAGCAGCGTGGCGGGGCGGTTCTTTTTCATCTGGATGGGCGACAGGAAAACATCCAGCGCGCCGGCCTCGAACAGTTTCCCCATCACGTATTCGTAAATCTCCGGGTTGAGGTCGTCGATGTTGGTCTCCAGGACCGAGAGCGTAGTGATTGGTGATTGGTGATTGGTAATTGGGAGATTGTGGGTGTGTGGGTGCTCGGGTTCGTGATGATGTTCATGATCGTGCGCGTGCGGATGATCATGCTCATCGTGGTCATGCTCATGATCGTGAGGGTGTTCATGGTCGTGTTTGTGTGGATGTGGATGGTGATGCGGCGCTTGAGGCTTGGGGACAGGTGTAGCTTCGCCGATGAGCAGCCGGATGACGTTGGGGATCGGCAGGTCACGCGAACCTGCGCCGTAGCCGAGCGCCTGCAACGTCATCGGTGGGATGGGGCCGAACGACGATGCCAGCGACGTGAGCAGCGCCGCTCCGGTCGGCGTGACGGTCTCCATCTCCAGCGGCGAGCCGACGACGGGCGCGCCCTTCAGCAGCGCGACGGTCGCGGGTGCGGGCAGCGGAATCTGTCCGTGTGCGCCGCGGATGAATCCACGTCCGAGCGGCAGCGGCGATACCACCACCTGCTCCACGCCGAGTTCGTCCAGCCCGACCAGTGCGCCGACGACATCCACGATGGTATCCACGCCACCCAACTCGTGCAGGTGAACGTCTGCCAGCGTCGTCCCGTGGATGTTGGCCTCGACTTCCCCCATCCGACGGAAGATGGCGACAGCGCGCTCTTTGATTGCCGGCGCGAGGTCGCTGTTCATCACGATGGCTTCGATGTTCGCCAGATGGCGCTCCGGCACGTCGTCGGCGACGATCACGTCCACTTTGGTGGCGGCGAAGGCGTTTTTCGCTACGCGCCGCGCACGCAGCTCAAAATCGGCCAGGTGTAGCGCGCTCAGTCGTTCTTGCAAGGTTTCCAGCGGCAATCCCGCATCCACCAACGCCCCCAAAATCATATCGCCGCTCGCTCCGGCGATGCAATCAAAATACGCAATTTTCATAGAGCTTACTCCTCAAGCGTAAACTACAATTTCCATCAGCAGATTTAGCAGATGAAGCAGATTGTTTATTTTGCCAAATAGAAATCTGCTCAATCTGCTTAATCTGCTGACAAAAGTTTCCTCACATGCGCCGCAAGATAAAGTGCGCGAAGATCGCCGCGCCGTAGCCGTTGTCGATATTGACGACGGCGATGCCCGACGCGCACGAGTTGAGCATCGTCAGCAGCGGCGCGAGGCCGTGAAAGTTGGCCCCGTACCCCACGCTGGTCGGCACGGCGACGACCGGGCAAGAGACCAGGCCGGCGACGACGCTCGCCAGCGCGCCCTCCATCCCCGCTACAGCGATGACGACATCCGCCGCGAGCAGGCGATCCAGTTCGCCGAGCAGGCGGTGCAGGCCCGCAACGCCCACGTCGTAGGCGCGCTCGACGCGATGGCCGAGGAATTCCAACGTCTGCGCGGCTTCTTCCACTACCGGCAGGTCCGACGTGCCGCCGCAGACGACCATCGCGTATGGCGCATCGTCCGGCAGGGGCGGGCGCGGCGTCCGTTCCAACGTGAGCAAGCGTGAAGTGGCGTCGTAGCGCGCTTCCGGCAGGCGTGCCTGGATGAAGGCCGCCATCTCCGGCGGGACGCGCGTCCCCAAAACGCGGTCGTGATGTTGCCACAGCCGCGCCAGAATCGCCGTCGATTGCTCCGGCGTCTTGCTCTCACAGAAGACCGTCTCCGGCAGGCCCTGGCGCAACCCGCGATGCACGTCCAGCCGCGCGAAGTTGCCCAGATCGTCGTAGGGCAGCACGCGCAGGCGCGCCAGGGCTTGTTCTATGTCTATATTCCCGGCTTGCACTTCCGCTAACAGGTCTCGTACTTGACGTTCATCCATTTTTGCTGATCACCTCGTTCATGCTCCCGGAGCGAAATCCCACTAAATCCAACGCCACGTAGGCGTAGCCGAGCGCCTTGAGCGCCGCGACGACTTGTTCCCGGTGGGTCAGAATCACGTCGAAGTCGGCCTGCGCGACCTCGATGCGCGCCACGTCCCCGTGATGGCGCACGCGATACTGGCGCAGTCCCAGGTCGCGCAGCACGCCTTCGGCCCGGCCGATCTGCGTGAGTTTTTCGGCTGTGATGGGATCGCCGTAGGGGATGCGCGACGCCAGACACGCCGAGGAGGGCTTGTCCCAGTTGGGCAGGCCCAGGTCGCGGGCCAGTGCGCGAATGTCGGCTTTGGTGAAGCCGGCCTCTTGTAGTGGGCTACGCATCCCGTACTCGCGGGCCGCGCGTGCACCGGGCCGGTAATCGCCGATGTCGTCGGCGTTGGAGCCATCAATCACATAGCGGTAGCCGTGTTGCTGCGCGTATTCGACCAACTGCCGGCACACCGACGCTTTGCAGAAGTAGCAGCGGTCGGGTGTGTTTGCCAGAAAGCGCGCATCTTCCATTTCGTGTTTGTCGAGGATGACGTACCGTGCGCCAATTTGTTTGGCGATAGCCTCTGCCTCGGCCAGCTCGTAGTCCGGCAGTGTGGGAGAGACCGTCGTCACCGCCAGGGCACGTTCGCCCAACACATCGAGGGCGAGTTTGAGCAGCAGCGTGCTATCGACGCCGCCGGAATAGGCCACCAGCACACTTCCCATCTCCTGTAGAATTGCTTTCACCCGTTCAACTTTATCGTTCATTTCTATCCTGTCCTTTACATTGAAAAAGGGCAACCGGTAGGGGAAGCCCTTTTTCCTGCGTTATTGAGGGTGATTATCACACAAAACCTGCCATTAAGCAAACGGGTGTGTTTTTCGGGTGCATTTCAGAATGGGGGCGGCCGTTCCTTAATGTTGTGCCGCAGAGCACGCAGAGTTCGCAGAGATTTAAAACTCCCTCTGCGTTCTCGGCGAACTCTGCGGCTAAGTCAGGCGTTTATCTGGCATTTGCCCCCGAATTGAAATGCGCCCAAGGAGCCAATCGCAGCAGGTCATTTGTTGCAAAGACCCGCCTTAATGGTAGAATAACGCAGCGCACAAACCAGGGCGGAGGGCATCTGCCGGACATTGTGGGGCGCGGAAGTTAGAACACCATCCTGCCATTGGGCATCGAAGGTCGCTGTGACAGATAAAAGTGGGAAGTTTTCCGGGGAGTCGCGCAAGGTCACGCGCGCGGCAGTCGTCATTTTTATTGGGAACATCATCAGCCGCGCCCTGGGACTCGTCCGGGATATGGCGAAATCGTATTTCTTTGGCGCTGGCGGAGCCGTCAGCGCCTTTGACGTTGCCGCACAAGTCCCAACCATGTTCTACGACCAATTCGTCGGCGGATTGCTCAACTCGGCGCTCGTGCCGGTGTTCTCCGATTATGCGCGCGATGAGGATCGCGCTGAACTCTGGCGAGTGTTGAGCTTTGTGTTTTCGTTCATCACGCTGGTCCTTGGTGCGGCGGTGCTGCTTGTGGAGATCGCTGCCCCGTGGATTGCCCGCGTGTTGGGCAAGGGCCTCGATCCTCAATATCTTGATCTGGCAACGGCTATGATTCGCATCACCGCGCCGGCCGTTTTCTTTCTTAACATGGCCGGGTTGTTCTCCAGCGTGTTGTATGCGCTGCAACGTTTCACCTTGCCTGCCTTCACCGCGGCCGTGTTTAACGCGACAGTCGTGGTGGTCATTTTCGCCGGAAATAAAGCACTCGGTACGCGGGCATTGGCGGTGGGATGGCTCTGCGCCAGCATCGCGCAGATGCTTTTCCAGTGGCCTGGCTTGCGGGGCGCGCGGCTGCGGTTGCGTTTGACTTTTCCCCTGCACCCGGCGCTGGTCAAAATGGGACAGCTCTATCTTCCCATCGGACTGGGGTTGTTGGTCGATCAGGCCGCCGTGGCTTTGAGCTTCAACATCGCCTCGCGGACCGGGCCGAGTGGCATCGCGTGGATGAAGTATGCGGCTACGTTGATTCAACTCCCGCTGGGGTTGGTTGTCACGGCCATCTCGATTGCGATTTTGCCGACGCTGGCGCGGTACGCCTCTCACGCCAATGAGGATGCCTTCCGCGCGACGTTGGCGCAAGGGCTGCGCCTGGTGCAGATTCTCGTGATCCCGGCGGCGGTGGCCTTGCTGGTGATGGGCGAGCCGGTTGTGGCGCTCATCTTCCAGCGCGGCGAATTTCTGCCCGCCGATACCGTTGCCACCGTTGAGGCTCTGCGCTTCTCGATTCTGGGTCTGGTCTTCGCGGCGCTTGATCAGCCGTTGGTCTTTGCTTTCTACGCGCGCAAGGACACGTGGACGCCCGCCCTCGTGGGGGTGGGGACGGTGGCGCTCTACGTCGTGATGGCTCTCGTTCCGACCCTGTTTGGCCCGCCGCAACTGTGGGCGCTCATTCTGGCGAATTCGCTCAAGCTAATGGCGCATGCCTTGCTGATGCTCTACCTTTTTACCCGCAAAGTGGGCAGCCTGCGTTCCTATCGCATCGGGCGGACGACATTGGCGGCGCTTGGCGCTGCAGCCCTGATGTCGGCGCCGGTGGCGCTGATGTTGGCGGCGCTCAAGGACATTGTTCCGCCAGGGGCGCTTGGCTATCTGATCCGCGTGCTGGCTGCCGGGCTGGCCGGTGGTATAGTCTATCTTGTCGCATTACGTTTTATGGACGTGGAAGAATTGGCGCTCCTGCGCCAGGCCCTCCGCCGTCCACCCATTGGCGAGGTATAGCACCATGAATCACACGACGCGGATAGCACGGGCGCTCCTGGCGCTCATCCTTATGATGCTGGCAGGTTGCACGGAACAGGCGCAACCTGTGCCTGAAGAAACGCACATCATCGTCCTCTGGCACACCCTTACCGGCGCGGAATCGCAAGCGCTGCAAATTCTGACCGATCAGTTCAACGCGAACAATGTTCAGGACATCGTCTTGCTGACGGAATACCAGCAGGACATCATCACCAAAATCTCAAGCGCTACCGCCGAGCATCGTCCTGACCTGGTGCTGCTGTGGCCCAAAGACTTGCAAGCCTACATCACTGCTGGATTGATCGGAACCACCCCCGACTCTTCGCCGCCCGTGCGCCGCGAGCGCGCCGACCTCCTTCCTATGGCAGAGGCCCTCTATTCGGTCAACGGGACGCTGCTGGCCCTGCCGATGGGTCTGGCGACCTACTTGTTGTACTACAACGCAGACTGGTTGAGGGATCTGGCTTATACGCCGGAGACGGCCACCTGGGAGGATTTCCAGCGGACGGCTTGCGCGGCCACAAATCTTTCCGGCGGGCAGGTGGGCTTGGGATTGCCGGCCAACGCCAGCAGCCTGCTCTCTCTGTTGACCTCTGGCGGTGCGGAGATTGTCGGTGCGGATGGATTTTACAATTTCGCCGACGACGCCGGCCAGCAGACTGCGCTGGTGTTGAACGCCATCCTGGGCTCGTGCGGCGTCGTTTACAGCGATGTGGATGACGGTATCGAGCGACTGAGCCACAGTTCGTTGGCGATGCTGGTGGAATCCAGCCTGCGACTTGATACGCTTGACCAGGCTGTGATTGCCGGGCGGAATTTCAAACTCGGCGTGAGCGCGTTACCTGGGCCGGCTGGGCCGGGACCGACGCTGTGGTACGGGCCGGGGATGGCGATTGTCGCGCCTGAAGGTGCACGCCGCGACGCGGCGCTCACTGTGCTGGGGTGGTTTTTCTCCACCGAGGCGCAGGCTATGTGGAGCGCCAACACTGATTACCTGCCGGTGCGTCGTTCGCTCATCGAAAGCCGGCTGCGGATCGAAGGGTTGAAGAGCGTGGAGACGGGCCTGTTGGAGATCACGTTGGCGGCAGCGGATCAGGCGACGTGGGTGGCCTGGCCGCGCTTCACGGACAACATGGCATGTCGCGCTTCGCTGTTGCGGGGATTGCTCTCGATCGGGGAGGGGGTGACGACGCCAGGCGCTTATATCGACACCGCTGTCACTGCCTGCAACACGGGGGTCAAACCATGAATGACCGACTCATGGCGCATCGCTACGCAAAACGGCGTGGGCTGCGATTGATCCTGGCGGTGTGGGTGGCTGTGGTGTTCCTCGCCGGTATGCCGTATCCGGCAGCGCAGCAGAGCAGTCCCCCTGTCGATTTTTATCAGGTGCTCAACCGTGCGCGGCTGAACGAAGGGCTGGCTCCGCTGGGTTTGTCGACCTTGCTGACGCAGGCCGCGCAGCGTCACGCGGACGATATTGCCAGGCGTGGCGCTGCTTCCCACGAAGGCGCCGATGGCTCCGACTACCGACAGCGCATCCGTGAGGCCGGCTATCGGGCGTGGAACGACGGCTTGCTGGTCAACGAAGTGGTGTGGCTCGGATTGGGCGGGCCGGTCGACGCGCTCAACTGGTTCCGCAATCGCGCTGAAGAATGGGCGATCTTCACCGATACGCGCTATCGTGAAGTCGGTGTGGGATATGCCGAAGACGGACAAGGTGTGCGCTACTTTGTTATTGTGTTCGGCGCGCGGCCCGGTGTACTGCCGATTTTCATCAATGATGGCGCTGAAGTAACCGACTCGCCGGTAGTCGCCGTGCGTCTGACAAATGAAGAAGCCGAGCCAATGGGCGAGGGCGCGTGGATCGGTAGGGCCATTGAGGTGCAGGTGAGCGATACCCCCGACTTCAATGGTGTGCCCTGGCAACCCTGGGAGCCGTTGCTGCCCTGGGCGTTGCCCGGAACAGAACCCGGCGAGTATGCCGTCTACGTGCAATTCCGCGACGGCGCGAACCGCACTGCCGTCGCCGAAGCCACCATTCGCCTCGTTGAGCCTGGCGCAGCCCCGCCCACGCCCACCCTGCTGCCGGGGCTGACCGGTGGCGAAGCCCTCCCAGCTCCCGAAACGCCATCCCCAGAAACGGAAGGTACACCTCAGCCATCGCCCGAAGTGGGCACGGCATCGCCATCCCCGCCGATAGGGACGCCCATCCCCACGCTGACCCCGACATTCCTGGAGCCTCTCCCAACCTGGACACCCCTCGTCGATCTGGAACCGCCTGCGGCCGAAGCCAAACCGGCGAACTGGCCGGTGATTGCCGGATTCATTTTGCAAGGCGTGGCTTTGTTTCTGGGCGCTGCTGCCTTCTTGCGCCGCCGCTAATCCCGATTTTGGATTTGCGATTTTTGATTGACGATTTGTCAGTCTCAGTAGATCGAAAAATGCTCCGAGGGGATCGTCATATCCCCCGTTCTGGTCTGGATCTGGCGATCCAGACCAAGCAGAATTAGAGAGTTTGATCTGCCCCTGCGTCATTGTTATGATAACGTTTTCTGTGCCTATGCTCGGAGGTCCTCATGAAAAAACTCAAACAGCATCCCAAGTTCGGCATCTTTCTGCGCGGTCTTTATGACTATGGACTCATTTTTGTCGGGGCGGTCATTGTCGCTGCCAACGTGCCGCTGTTCCTCGAGCCAAACCATGTGGTCTCCACCGGTGTAACCGGCATTGGGATGCTGGCGTATTACCTGTGGGGCTGGCCCATCGGCCTGGTGACGCTGGTGCTCAACATCCCGTTGCTGCTCGCGGGGATCAAGTGGGGTGGCGGGTTGCGCTTTTTCGTCCGCACCATTTTTGCGGTGGTGGTGTTGACGGTGTCCATCGATGTGTTGAGCCGTTATCTGGCTCCCGTTGGCGGTGATCCGTTGCTCTATACGCTCTTCGGCGGGCTGTTGGACGGCATCGGCATTGGGCTGGTGCTGCGCGGACGCGGAACGACCGGCGGCACGGACATCGCCGCGCAACTGCTGGCGCGCTACCGCGGGATGTCGTTTGGGCAGGTGTTGATCGGCATCAACGGCGCGATTTTGCTCGGTGCGGCGGCGGTCGTGGGCATTGTGCCGGTGCTGTACGCGCTGGTCGTCAATTTCGTCTCCGGGCGCGTGGTGGATTTCGTGCAGGAGGGCGTCGGCTACGCGCGTTCGGCGGTGATCATCTCCGAGCAGCACGCCGCCGTGCGCCGGGCCATTCTGGAGAAGCTCGGACGCGGCGTGACCGTTCTCGAAGCGCGCGGCGGCTATACGGAAACGCCACGCCCGGCGCTATACGTCGTCGTCTACCGCACGCAGGTCACGCAGCTCAAAAGCATCATCACGGAGATCGATCCAAACGCTTTTGTGGTGGTCTCCGAAGCGCACGAGGTGTTGGGGGAAGGGTTTCGCCCGGCAAATGAGGCTGTTTAATGGGTGACCGTTTGTGTACTGCAATGCTTGCGGGACTTAAGGCGCGGATTTACCATCTGGATAGAACTCTCTATACTTGTAGGAAAGTTTCGTTTAGGACACCTGTCCTGATACCCCATATATCCTAATCTGGCTGAGTGAACAATTCGGGATGATACTCGCGGGCCAACGCGACATATTCTAGCACGACTCGCACAC
>JAIOAS010000213.1 GCA_019873725.1 Chloroflexota bacterium
GCGTCAGGCAAAAGGCGCACGTCAAGCAAATCCACGCCCGCCTCCTGGTCCTCTTCCTCAAGGCAATAGACCAACGGCCCACGCTCAATGGCGAGGCTGCCCCGGATCGCGTCCACGCGCGGGTTGGGCGCAGTGAGACGGGGATGCATTTCCAGATCGAGTTCCACCACGTCGCCTGGCTGCCAGGCCCGTGTCAGCGTCACGTAATTCCCGTCGCTCGCTCCCCCCGCGATAATGTCGCCGTTAAGCCACAATGCGGCGTGATTGCACCAGCCGGGAACGCGGAACGCCAACGTCCACTCGGCGTCACCCGTCTCCGCGACGGTGACACGCACGTGACCCTCCCAGGGATAGCGCGTGTCCATCTGCAAGACCACGCACGCATCCCCCACCGCCGCCTCGATTGTCGCCGAGGCGTATTGGTGCAGTTGCACGCCCGTTTCGTCGGTCGTTGCGATGTAATTCCCCACCAACGCAATCTGGCGCATCACATTCGGCGGACAGCACGCGCAGCCGTACCACTCCGGGCGCGCGATCCCGCCCCGGCTCTGCAACGGATTCACGTAGAAGTACCGCTGTCCATCGAGCGAGACGCCACTGAGGAACCCGTTGTAGAGCGAGCGTTCCAGCGTATCGGCGTAGCGCGGATCCCCCGTCGCCAGCAGCATGCGCCAGTTCCACATCATCGCGGCAATCGCGGCGCAGGTCTCGCAGTAACACTCGTCGCTCGGCAATTCGTAGGCGAGACCGAATGCCTCGCCCTCGTGCCGCGCGCCATACCCGCCGGTGAGGTGCATTTTGCGCGCTGTCGCGTCGTGCCAGAGCCGCAGCAGCGCATCCATCAACGCCTGCTCACCGGTTTCCAGATACGCATCGGTGACGCCGGCGGTGAGATAAAGCTGGCGGACGGCGTGCCCGACTACTTCCGACGCCTCGCGCACGGGGACGTGATCCTGGTGGTACGCCGCGCCCCAGCGCCCATACCCGCGCATCCGCCCCTTGCCGCGCGCGTCGATGAAGAATACCGCCAAATCGAGATAGCGTTGCTCGCCGGTCTCGCGGTACAGCTCCACCAGCGCCAGTTCGATCTCCGGGTGACCCGGCGCGCCGTCGCGCTTGCCCGGCCCGAAGATGCCATCGATGCAATCGGCGAAGCGGCAAGCCACGTCGAGCAATTCCCGCTTGCCCGTAGCCCGGTGATGCGCCACCGCCGCCTCGAAGAGATGCCCGGCGCAATACAGTTCGTGATCGTGATCCAGGTTCGTCCAGCGGTCTTCCGGCTTCTTGTTGACCTGGTAGTACGAGTTGATATAGCCATCCGGCTGCTGCGCCGCCGCCACCAGGGCGATGACCTCATCCACCAATGCCTCCAACTCCGGGTCTCGGTCATTCGCCAAATCGAGGGACGCGGCTTCCAGCCACTTGTACACGTCCGAGTCCATAAAAACCGGCCCGCGGTATGCTCCTTCCCCCGCACCGACGGCTAGCCGCAAGTTGTTGAGATTGCCTGACTGTACCAGCATCCGGTAACCATGTCGCAAACTCACCCGGCGATTGATCGCCTGCTTCTCAAACCAGAAACCACCGGTCAGCTTCACTTTCCCCACCGGCAGCGTCCGCCACCGCGCATACAAACTCTTCGTCGTCGAAACGTGCATTCTTTGCCTCCTCAAAAAGCTAAAACCACGAATCTACACGAATCCTCACGAATAGAAACAAAATTAGTGTAAATTCGTGAAGATTCGTGGTAAAAACTCTCTCAAAACCCCGTGTGCTCCGTCCGTGCGATGATCTCGTCTTGCAACGCCTTGCCGAGATCGCAGAAGTAGTCGCTGTACCCCGCCACCCGCACGATGAGGTCGCGGTAGTGCTCCGGGTTGCGCTGCGCCGCGCGCAAGGTCGCCGCGTCCACCACGTTGAACTGCACGTGATGCCCGCCCAGCGCGAAATACCCGCGAATCAGCCCCACCAGCCCATCCAACCCGGCCTCGTCCCGCAAAACCGACGGCGTGAACTTCTGATTGAGCAGCGTGCCGCCCGTGCGAACGTGATCCATCTTGGCGGCGGACTTGATCACGGCGGTCGGGCCACGCCGGTCTGCTCCCTGCACCGGCGAAATGCCCTCCGAAAGCGGCGTCCACGCCTTGCGCCCGTCGGCGGTCGCGCCGGTGACGCTGCCGAAGTAGACATGGCACGTCGTCGGCAGCAGGTCGATGTGATACACGCCGCCCCGCGTGTTGGGCCGTCCATCGATTGCCTTGAAGTATGCCTCGAAGACGGCGCGCATCACGGTATCGGCGTAATCGTCGTCGTTGCCATAGCGCGGCGTGCGATTGAGCAGCCGCTGCCGCAGGCGCTCGTACCCGACGAAATCGTGCGCCAGCGCGTCGAGTAGTTCGTCCATCGTCACCCGTGGTTCAGCCGGCTCGGTCAGAGACCGGCCAGAGCTAAATGGAAATAGGTCGCCGGGGCCGGTCTCCAGACCACGCTCCCCGCCGTCGAACACGTGATACTTGATCGCCGTCAGTGCGTCCGTGATCGAGCCAAGCCCCACACCCTGGATGTACGACGTGTTGTAGCGCGCGCCGCCGTCGTGGTAATCCTTACCGTTAGCGATGCAGTCGTCGATCAGCAACGACAGGAACGGGACGGGCATATAGTGCGCGTACAGCCGCTCGATGGTGTGGTTGCCCTGAATTTTCACGTCCACGAAGTAGTTGAGCTGCGTCTCGAAGGCGGCGAACAGTTCGTCGAAACTCCCGAACCCGCGCGGGTCACCGGTGCGCGGGCCGAGCTGCTTGCCCGTGCGCGGATCCACACCGTTGTGCAGCGTGAGTTCGAGCACTTTGGGCAGGTTGAAGTACCCCGTCAGATTGTAGTTTTCCTTACCGAACGCCCCCGTCTCCACACAGCCGCTCGTGCCGCCACAGCGCGCGTCCACCAGGCTCTTGCCCGCGCGCAGCATCTCCGCGATGACCGTCTCCGTGTTGAACACCGACGGCTGCCCAAACCCGGTGCGGATGATGCGCCCCGCCCGCTTGATGAAGGCGTCGGGATTCTCGCGGCTCACCTGAATGGACGAACTGGGCTGCAACAGGCGCATCGCTTCGATCACGTCCAGGATGAGATACGTGACCTCGCTGACGCCGTCCGTCCCATCCGGGCGCACGCCGCCGACGTTGATCTGCGCGAAGTCGGTGTACGTGCCGCTTTCCGCCGCCGTCACCCCCACTTTGGGCGGCGCAGGCTGGTTGTTGAACTTGATCCAGAAGCACTGCAACAGTTCCTCGGCCTGTTCGCGGGTCAGTGTTCCATCGTTCAATCCCTTGCGGTAAAACGGCTCCAGGTGCTGGTCGAGTTTGCCGGGGTTGAACGAGTCCCACGGGTTCAGTTCTATCGTCACGCCCAGGTGAACGAACCAGTAATATTGCAGCGCCTCCCAGAAATCGCGGGGCGCGTGCGCGGGGACGTGCGTGCAGACCTCGGCGATGTGCTCCAATTCGCGCTTGCGCGCCGGATCGGCCTCCTGCGCCGCCAGGTCACGCGCCTTCTCGGCGTGGCGCTCGGCGAAGCAGATCAGCGCGTCCGCCGCAATCGCCATCGCCTTGAGCTGCTCCCGTTTGGCGTGCGCCTCCGGGTCGCGGTCGAAATCCAGCGCATCGAGGCTGACCTGAATGTCGGCCTTGAAATCGAGCATCCCCTTGCGATAAATTTTATCGTCCAGCACGGTATGACCCGGCGAACGCTGCTCCATAAATTCGGTGAAGATGCCCGCGTCGTAAGCGTCCTTCCATTCCGGCGTCATCGCCGCGAAGATGCGTTCGCGCATCGTGCGGCCTCGCCAGAAGGGAATGAGCGTATCGGCGTACACCTGCCGCGTTTCCGGGCTGACGGCAAAGGGGATTTTCTCCCGCGCGTTGAGGATATCGAGGTCAGAAAGCGTGTGGCAGCACAATTCCGGGTACGTCGGCGTGGCTTTGGGCGCGGGGCCTTTCTCACCCACGATCAATTCGCCAGGGTGGATGTAAATCGCCTTGTGTTCCAGCAAATAGCGAAACGCCAGCGCCCGCTGCACCGGCGTAGAAACCGCGTCGTCGCACGTCCGGTAGAACGCCGTCATCAACTCCGCCCGCTCGCTCGAAAGCGTAGGGACGGCGTCCAAACTGTACTGGCGCAACCGCGCTACTCTATCGGTGATTGCCATACACGACTCCTAAACCAACACTCATGCTCGCCCTCTGAATCCAACGCCTTCATTATAAGATTCTTTGTCTTGAGGACAAGAAAGGCATGAGTCTACTGAAAAAACTAAGATTTTCACCACGGAGACACAGAGATCACGGAATTTTATTTAACTGTAGAGTGCATCCGGCACTTGCAGCAAATGGCGCATTTGCGGTTGATACAGATTGAATTGACATAGTTCCGACACCACCCCGACGGGCTACCAACAAAACCGCCGTGGACGATTGCGTCCACGGCGGTTTATCAGCTTCTCAAGCGCTACCCGCGCTGCCGCTCACTGAATCCGCGCCACCACGCGGCCTTTCTTCCACAATTCCTCGAGCCGGTAGAAGGCGCGCATCTCCGGATCGAACAGATGCACGATGACGCTGTTGTAGTCCACCAGAATCCACCCGGAATCCGGCCCGCCTTCCACGTTGAGCGGGACGAGATGCTCGTCCGTCTTCTTGAGTTCCTCGCGCAGCGCGCTCTGCAAAGCGTCCAGTTGCCGCTGGCTGGTCCCGGAACAGATAACGAAATAATCGGTAAACGTTGTCACCTCTCGGAGATCAAGGATCAGGACGTCTTCACCCTGCTTGTCAACAATGATCTCCGCGATACGATGTGCTAAATCTAAACTCTCCACCCAACCCCCTTGAGATAGTTACAAGCGAAAAATCCGTTAAAATCCGTTCAATCCGTTGACATAAAAAGATGTCACCCTACACCCGCAACGCCGTCACCAGCAGAGTGATGGCATACTCGACATCAGCAGCATCGACCATTTCCGATGGGCTGTGGATGAAGCGGCAGGGGATGCTCACGCAGCCGCTGGGCACGCCCGCGCGCACCAACTGCATCGCGGCGGCATCGGTCGAGCCGCCGAGCAGGATTTCCATTTGATAGGGCAGGCCGGCCTCCTTGGCCGCAGCGACGAGTTTGTCGCGCACCAACGGATGAGCAATCATCCCACCGTCCTTCACCTTGATCGCCGGGCCTTTGCCCAGTTCGACCGCCATCGGGTGCGCCTTGGGTGTGTCGCCGGTCCCCGTCACGTCGATAGAAATCGCCATATCGGGATCGACGCGGAACGCCGACGTGCGCGCGCCCGCCAGTGTGATCTCTTCCTGAGTGCTGAAAATGGCGTAGATGTCGTGTGGCGTGTCCTTGAGTTGGCGCAGCACTTCGATAAGAACGTAGCAACCAACGCGGTCGTCCATCGTCTTGCTGACGAGGCGGTTCCCCTGGCGCAGCAGCGGGCCGATGAACTGCGCCGGGTCGCCAACGGCTACCGGGCAATCCTCGCGGGTCGTCGCCCCCACGTCAATGTAGAGGTGCTGAAGCGCCGGCAGGCTGTTGGCATCGTCGCGCCGCTCCACGGAAACGACGCCCACAACGCCGTTGGCAAACCGCACGCGGTTGCCGACGCAGTTGAGGGGCCGCACCCCGCCGATCGATGTGAAACGCACATAGCCTTGCTCTTCGACGTATGTCGCCATCACGCCGATCTCGTCCATGTGGGCTGCGAGCGCGATCTTCTGCCCCCCACCCGTCCCCTTGCGATAGGCAACCAGGCTGCCGAGCGGATCAACGCGCACTTCGTGGACGAGTGGCGCAACTTCCTCACGGATGATGTCCCGAATCGCATCTTCGTAGCCCGAAGGGCCAAACGTTTGCGTCAATTTTTCCAATAAGTCCAGGTTCAAGGTCGTCTCCTAAAATAGTCGGATAGTCGTTAGTCGAATAGTCGTTAGTCGGATAGTCCTAAGTCAAGTGCAAAGTCTTTTGGTTTTTTGACAGGATGAACAAGATTTTCAGGATTCAAGCTTTCTCATCCTGTTAATCTTGTAAATCCTGTCTAAAATCACTTAAAGGCCAGCGTTTCAGGCGTCAGGCGGGCGATGGCGGCGCGGACCAGACGCAGGGTGTTTTCCACGTCGGCGGGGCGCAGCAGCGCGCGCGGGCCGTGAATGTAGCGGCACGGCACAGCAATGGTGATCGCCGGGACGCCGCCGCGCGCGCGGGTGATGCTGGCCGCTTCGGTGCTGCTGATGCCCGGCTGCTTGAGCTGGTAAGGGATGCCCTCCGCGTCCGTCGCCTTCAGCACGTGGCTCAACAACCGTGGCGGGGTCGTGTACGAGCGATCCTTCACGGTGATCGCCGGGCCTTTGCCCAACTCGGTTGTCGGGCTGACGTCCTTCTCCTCTTTGGGCAGATCGTCGGCGATGGTGCCTTCCAGCGCAAAACCGACGTCCGGTTCGACGGCAAAAGCCGCCACCTGCGCGCCGCGCAGCCCCACCTCTTCCTGCACGGTGAAGACGCCATACACATCACAGGGCAGCCGCTCGCCCTGCAAGAGCGCGATCAAGACGGCGCAGCCGGCGCGATCGTCGAAGGCCTTGCCGGTGACGGCGGCGCCCATTTCGCGGAAGCGGGTGGCGAACGTGATGGGCGTGCCGAGCGGGGCCGCGCTCTGGGCTTCGTCCTTGCTCGATGCGCCGATGTCAACCACCAGCTTGTCCACCGGCGTGACGGACATGTCGCCATGCGCGCGGTGAATGGCTTGCAGGCCGATCACACCGGGCAGTTTGTCCTTCCCCACCCAGACGTGCAATCCCGGCAGCAAGCGCGCGTCGAGGCTACCGATAGGTTCGGCGCGCAATCCCCCATCACCGGTGTGACCCACAACCATCAGACCGACTTCGTCCATGTGGGCCGTCACCAACACACGCAGCGGGTTCTCGCCCGTGCCGCGCTTGAGCGTGATCAGGTTGCCGAGCGCATCGACGCGCAATTCATCGACGTGGTCTTGCAGCAACGGCTTGATGGCGCTGCGGATGGCAGTCTCGTTTCCCGAAACGCCGGTGAGGTCGGAGAGCGTTTGTAGAAGGGACATCAAGGTGTTGTCGGTCATAGCTCATCCTCCCAACGGGGGCGGAAATCGGCTTCCAGGCGGGCGATGAAACTGGCGAGCAGCCGCCCGGCGCGTTCGATGTCCGGCAAAGCGCCGGTTTCGACCGGCTGGTGCATATAGCGCAAGGGGATTTCGATCAGGCCGGTGGGGATGCCCTCCCGCGCCACCTGGATACCCCAGGCATCGGTGCCGCTGCTGCCGGGCACCGCTTCGAACTGGTTGGGAATCTCCTCGGCTTTGGCCGCGGCCTGCAAGCGTTCCACCACCTGCGGGTGGAAATTCGGGCCGGCAGCGATGGTCGGGCCTTTGCCCAGGGCGAATGTCCCCGGCCCCTCGTCGTCGTGCTGCGGCGCGAAAGTCACGTCCAGGACGATGGCAATCTCCGGCGCGAGGCCGTAGGCGCTGGTGATCGCACCTTTGAGGCCGACTTCCTCCTGGACGGTGGCGACGGCGTAGAAATCCCAGGCGTGGTTGCGCTCGCGCAAGGCTTGCAGCGCCAGCGTGACGGCGACGACCGAAGCGCGGTTGTCGAGCGCCTTGCCGGCGACCCGGTCGTTCTTGAGCGCCACCAACTCGCGGTCGAAGGTGATGTGATCGCCGACCACAACCAGCGCGGCGAGTTCGTCTCGCGGCAGGCCGGTATCGACGTAAACCTCTTCCCAGGCGATGATCTTCTCGCGTTCTTCAGGGGTGAGCACGTGCGGCGGGCGACTGCCGATGATACCCGGCAAGACGCGCTGCCCGTGGACGAGCACGTCCAATCCCAGGAGCACGCGCCGGTCGATGCCGCCGAGCGCATGCGCGCGCAGGAAGTCGCCTTCGATGCCGGTCACGATCAAGCCGATCTCGTCAAGATGGGCGGCCGCCATCACAGCGGGGCGTGGCTGCGGGCCGCTGCCGCGCTGCAACGCAATCAGGCTGCCCATTGCGTCTACGCGAATCTCATCGGCCAGAGGTGTCCAGCGCGCAGCAACCACATCGCGGACAACATTTTCGCGCCCAGAAGGGCCGGGCGCTTCGGTGAAAGCCTTGAGCAATTCGAAAGTTGATTCCACAGGTATCCTTTCAGGGTGTGGTGGGTGTATCGGTTGGCGTTGGCGTGAACGTCTCGGTCGGTGGCGTCTCGGTTGGCGTCTCGGTCGGCGTCGGGGTAGGTGTATCCGTCGGCGTGGGGCTAACCGTCGGCGTAACAGTCGGCGTAGGCGTAGGGGGTTCGGTCGGCGTAGACGTGCTGGTCGGCGTCGGGGTGGCGGTGGGCGGCAGTGTACCGGTCGGCGTCTCGGTCGGCGTCAACGTGATGGTCGGCGTGTTCGAAGGCGTAGGCGTCGGCGTGCGTGTGGGTGGAAACCACTGCGTCGGCGTGGGTGGCAAGGTCCGGTTGTCATTGCCTCCGCCAGGGCCAACGAGGTAAGGAGTGTTCGTCGCGCCAGGTGCGGGGGTCAACGTCGGTGTGGCGGTGGGCACAGGCGTCGGCGGTGTGGGCCGTACAGCCAACGCCACAAACCCCAGACAATAGCAGGGAATCGTCGCCACGATGATGGCAATCAGAACGGTATAGATGGGCTTCTGCTTGCGTAATTTTTCCATCACTAACCCCTTAACAACGAGGCAATGATAACATCATTCAAAGGGATGTCAACGCTATGCGGTCAGATTCCAGAGTCTTATCATTCTTGCTCCGAGGGGAACGCCAGTTCCCCGTTTTAAGCTCATAAGACACGGGTAACTGTTCAGGTTAGCCAGTTTTTTGACAGAATTTACAAGATTAACAGGATTTTCGGCCTGTTTTGTTGCCAAATCCTGAAAATCCTGTTAATCCTGTCTATACGGTAGCTCCACAGTTAATCGTGGTCAGGCGCACCACCGGGCGACCAGTTCCCGGGTCGCTTTGGAGGGGCGGCCCCGGCGTTTGGGAGGTGTCCAGCGCGGGGGCGGCACT
>JAIOAS010000214.1 GCA_019873725.1 Chloroflexota bacterium
GGAAGCGGCTCTCTTCGGCTTGCCGGTGCGTACACTTCAATTATATGTGAACGCACGATAAAAGCAATCGAGAACGAGCGCCTACAACAAAAGAGATTGCACTTCTGGATATGCTTTATCCATCGCTTGCTCGCTTGCATATTCGTGCTACAACTATAGTCCATTGGCTACAAGTTAAGGGTTATTCGCACCCGTCAAGGCTAACTTTTTTGCCTTTGAACCTTTACACCCCCCCACAACAACCCTTCGCTCCTCAATAACCAGGCGATTTCACTCCCGCTACTTCCCAGTTGCCGCCAAATGAGACTAATGACGATGGCGACCATCACTAACAAGGTTAATTGGCGTGCGCGTAAACCCAAGGCTTTGAACTGCGAATGTGTGGCGGCAATCGCAGGGAGCAATAACTCGCGCAACCGCGCTTCAATATAGGCATCTGGCGGAGCGGCCAGGGGCCGTTTGCAGCGCTCCCGTTGGATCGCCCAGGTATGGCGCACCGTACTACGTTTCTTGGAAGTTTTTCTTTGGCTCATAACCGTATTGTGCCGCAATTGTAAAAGTGCTAGCTCGGCGGCATCCCGAGTTGACATTTCAGCAGGTGCTTAACTTGTATCCAATGGTGTAACGCAATTCCGTGCCGTGGTGCTCAACACTGCGAATGGCGCAGTATGCCATCCAGAGGACGTCGTATGTGCGTCCTTCGACGGTCTGCCAGGCACGGTAGCGGCGCGAAATGTCTTCCACCAGCGCCCACACCGCAGCGGTGAGGGCCACCGGCCAGACAAAGAAGGATTCGGGTCGCCTGACGGGTGGTTATGCCCGACCAGCACCGCGCCCGCATTGCGTCGCACCGCGCCACGGGAGATTCCGGCGGGGCGCTGTTTGTGGAAGCATTCGTATGTATACTAGGCGCACAGTAAAATTTCCTTATTCCTGTCAGCAGATTAAGCAGATTTAGCAGATTATGCGCTGTAAATCGGTCAAAAATCTGCTAAATCTGCTAAATCTGCTGATGAAAATGGCAATTTTAGTGTGCGGTTAGTATACCTGCCGGTGGTACCCGTTTTCCCTGTACCCGCTGTCACTGCTGTCGGTGCTGCCGGGTACGAAAACCGCGAACAAAATGGACATGAAAATCAAAACAGAAGTCGAGACCTGATGGCGGGTACACCCGGTTCGCCAAAATTTCAATCTCTGTGAGCTCTGCGCGCTCTGCAGTGAACGAACCCGCGCACATGGTGCACTATGGGAATAATCGCCAGAGGTTTGCGCTTTCGCTCTGGCTTCAAGAAGATGCTTTTGTGTATCTACGCCATAGCGCAACGACGACGCCGATCAGCAGGAGCACGAAGCTTCCATTGACGAACACCCATAACGATTATGTTCTTCTCAGTGTCCTCCGGGTCTTTGTGGTAAGAATTTTTCTATCCAATCGGCCACCCGCCGTGCTCCTCAATCACCGCATCGATCTCCGCCATCAACCGGATCGTCTCCTTCAACGCCACGACGATGCGCTGGTAATGCGCGATGTCCTCCGGCGTGAGGGTGCGGCCTGGATCGCCGCCGCTGCCACGCCGGTCGTAGAGCCATTTGTAGAGCACCTGGTAGCCGCCGACGTGGAAGTTCCACACGTCTTCCGGCACGCCGGCGAAGTAGGAGCTGCGCGCACGGTTGGACGTATCCAGATACACGCGCCCGTTTTCGTAGCACGCGCTTTTGCTGAACGCGCCCATGGTTGTGCCGTTGGCGCCCTCGACGAAGGTGGTGATGGGGTGTTGGAGAGGCCCCCCCTTGACTTCCCCCCCACCGGGGGGGACTGAGGGGGGGAAGTTCCACGAGGCGGCAGGATAGTCGTCTTCGAGCAGGTGCAGGGCGACGAGGTCCGCGCCCAAGCCGGCGAGCGCGCGGAACAGGGCTACATCCGAGGTGAGCGGCAGGCGCGGGAAGTCGATCTTGAGGAACTCGGCGTAGCGGGTGCGGTAGGTGGGGCTATGGAAGATGGCGTAGGCGTAGTGGAAAACATCCTCGGGGCCGAAGGTTGTGGGGTGCGGGCTATGGGGTGCGGGTTGGATGGGAGTGAAGGTAAGGCCGAGTTGGGTTTCCAGGGCTTTGATGAAGTCCGGGGCGAGGTTGGGACGGCGATCGTTGGAGGCGTTAGTGGAGAGATGAGAATCAAAGAGAGGAACATTGGCTAAATCAAAGTATAACTGTAGTGGAAATGCGAAACAATTATCCAAACTGCTAATGTATTCTTTAGCAATGGGATGCCTTGATACGAAGACATGCACCCACGGAAGTTCCCGAATTGCCCGAAAAGTAACCAACGCTAAGTTCTGCTTTCCAATCTGGTGTTGACATACCTCTTCTCGATTACGTGCCAAAATCGCGCTAGTGTAAATTACATAGCGTTCATCAAAACATCTATAACTGATTGGGATAATTGAATCAACAGCGTTTTTGCTCCTTGCCCATAACCGAGCCTTGGAAAGTGAGAACGAAGAAGAATCTCGAAGATCAAATTGCTCTCTGATCTCCCTGTCAGTTAAATCGCTACGTAAGCTCTCAAGTCTTTTCAGCAACTCTTCTTTGACAAAATCAGTAGCAAAAGCATCACGCCCAGTCGTAATTCCCATGCTATTCACTGACATAATCTCAGATATTTTCCACCCTTCCATGTATTCCCCGCGCAGCGCCACATCCTGCGGCGCGAAGAGGTAGAAGGGGCTGGCGGGTCCCAGAGGTGTCCAGGCTGTATGGGTTACGTCTCGTTCAGTAAGCGCCGCGTATTTCTGTCCACGCAAGCCATACAGGTCAGCATGGTCCACACGCGGGGCCAGAGCCTGCGCCCTCGCCGCCAACAGAATCGCCACACCGGGCATAATGTCGAAGACGTTCTCATCGGGGCCGCCTTCGGGCGTGGTTTCCTTCTTTTTGCTGCTGCCATGCAGATCAAGCACACTGATCCGATTGAAATCCGCCATCAGGCTTTGGCGCATCCCACGAAAGGTAGGGTTGTCCAGGTAGCCATGGTTGGTGATGAAAGCCAAAATCCCTACGCCGGTTTCGGCGATGCGCCACTGTCCAAAGCGGATGAACTTGACGTAATCGTCGTTGAGCCATTTGGGGTTGCGTTCCTCCAGGCCGTGACCGTCTACTTCAAAGTAGTTTTCAACGGGGCGGCCTTTGCCATCCACGCCGCGTAAAAGCCCGGCGACCCACGCGCTATCGTTGGCGGAGTGCCCAGCGTAAGGTGGATTGCCGATGACGACAGTGGGTGACACGCGCCGCTTCACTTCATTCACCGCCTGCGCCTCGTGTGCCAGGGCGGGGACAAGTTCGGCAAACTTCAACTGCTGCTCGTCATCCGTGGCCGGTTCGAGCGCGTTGGTCAAGTACACGCGCACGCGGGCATCGCTGCGGAAATCGTAGCCGGTCTCTTTGAGTTTGAGGCCGATCTTCATGTGGGCGATGGCGTAGGGGGCCATCATCAGTTCGTAGCCGTAGAGGCGCGGGAGGAGGTGGTTGGGGACGTATTCATTCCACGCGGCGCGTTGTTGGGCTTTGGTGAGGCCCTGCGCCGTCCATTTGGCCGTGAGGGTCTGGAAAATCACCTCGATCACTTCTACCAAAAACGTTGCCGTGCCGGTGGCGGGGTCGAGGATGACGACGAAGGGAGAGTCTGGGTCAACGCCGGCGGGAATCCGAAACTCGATGCTGGATACTGGATGCTCGATGCTGACTTCTTGCCTCCTGCCCCCTGTTTCTTGCCTCTTTGCCATTTCCCCCCACGTCATGGTAGATGCCAATCCGTCCTCCAGCCCAAACTCGGTTTTCAGCAGTTCGTGGACGCTGCGCACGATGTAGGAGACGACGGGCTGGGGGGTGTAGAAGATGCCGCGCTGGACTTTGAGTCGCTTGTCGTAAGCCGCCAGGAAGTGTTCGTAGAAGTGGATCACGGGGTCTTCACCGCGCGTGCGGTTGCCGAAGTCGCGCAGAATGGCAGGCAGGTCGGTTTCATCGCTGCGCAGCAGGTCTACCACGTCCTGAATGCCCAACTCGTCGAAGTCAATGCCGTCAGCGTTGGCGGTGTGTTGCCCTCCCACGTGGAGAAACGTCTGCAACATCTCACGCAGGAAGGGGTTGGTGATGGGGATGACCTCGGCGAGCATATCGGGGTAGAGTGTGGTGTCGTAGCGCCCGCCGTCGCGTGGCGTGCGTTGGATGGCGGCGGTGAGCAGGCCGTAGGTGATGGTCTGCGCGTAGGTATCGGCGAAGTCGGCCTCGCTCAGGTCGTGGATCAGGGCGGTCTGGAAGGCTTTGTGCAGGCGGCGCAGCGGGCCGTGTTCGGCTTCGTGGGCCATCAGCGTGCTTGCCGCATCGCGGATGCCGCGCGCCAGCAGCGCCAGCCGGTCGGCCAGTGCGTCGGCGGTGCGGATGATGTGGCCCAGGCGGTGGCGGAAGGCGCGCGTCCACTGCTCGCGCCAGGCGTCCGCGTCGTCGGGATCGGCAGGCCAGCGCAACTGCGCCTGCAAGGTGGCGGCGACGTGTTCCAGCTTGAGAGGGGTGTCGGCGCCATCCCAGCCCAGGACGCGCAAGGTGGGCAATGCCCCCGCTTCCTGGTGGAAGTGGGCGAAGGCGATCTCGCGCTGGCCGAGATTGGCAGCGCCGAACGTTGCGATGAAGAGCAAATCTTCCGGTTGCCAGACGGGTTGGTCGGCGCGGCGCGCGCGGCTGCGGGGGATGAGGGCGTGCAGGATGCGGCGCAGGACGACGACAGGCAGGTGTTTGGTCTCGAATTCGAGGTAGAAGATGCCCCAGGGTTGGCCGTCCACCAGGGGGCGGACTTGCTTGAGCGTCTCGATTTTGACGGCATGGTGCGGTTCGAGGCCCAACTCGGCGGGGTTATAATCAAAGACCAGGTCCTCGGCGTCGTCAACGTCAATGGGCCAGTCGAGTTCGTCGCGCAGGTAATCCACCAGGGCAGCGAAGTCCGTCAGGCGGCGGAGTTTTTGAATGGTACGATCGGGCATGATGGCTCCTTTTTTTCACCACGGAGACACGGAGAGCACGGAGTTTTTTTATGTTCTTCTCAGTGTCCTCCGTGCCTCCGTGGTTAAATTAACTCCATCCAGGCCAGCAAGGTACACTCTACGCCGACAGGGGCCTGGACTTTCTTCAGATAGGTATCACGCACGTGCTTGTCCAGTTTTTTGCGAATCTCGATCAGGTCGGGTTTGGCGGTCCTCGTCTGCCGGGGCGTCTCCGGCGCACACTGGATGAATTCAAAGATGGCGGTGGCATCGTCTTCGATCTCGCCGGTAGCCATATCATACAGATACCAGCGGGTGAACCCGGCCTCGGTCGTCCATTCGCCGGTAGTCACCTCTTTCACCGGCTGACGATAGCAGAAGAAGACGGCGCGGGATTCTCCCGTGCGGGCGGCGGAGGACGGCGCGCCATCCAACGACGCGCCGGTATCCAGCACCTTGCCGCTGAAGACCCGCAAGGGCATCGCGCGCGCCTGTTCCACCAATTCAGGGTAATCCTGCACCAACTGCTGGTAGGCCAGGTGCATTTCTTCGATGGAGGAAGTGGTGCCTTCGTAAGCCTGGTTGAACTCCCGCAGCGCCTCGTAATCGTCCTCCGGGGTGAGTAACTTCTTGCCCTCGATGCCGAAGGTTTTGGAGATGCGCAGCGTCTTGTGCGTCACCCGCTCGTAGAGACTGAGGATGCGGTTCAGTTCGTCAGGCGGGAGGAAGTTCCACAGGTAGACGATGCCGCGCACCGCCGCCAGTTCGGGGTGGTCGGCGATCATCCGCGCCTCGACGGCGGCATCCAGGCGGCGGTCCACACGTCCGATGCGCTGCATCAAGCGCACCGGGTTCCAGTGCAGGTCATAGTTGATGATGCATGTCGCATCCTGCAGGTTGAGGCCCTCGGAGAGCACGTCGGTGGAGATCAACACACGGATTTCCGGCGTCTTCTCGGCGGCCAGCGCCGCGCTGCTGGCTTCGTTGTAGTAAGGCGAGAACGCGCGGATGATGGCACTGCGTGAGCGGCGGGTCAGGCTATCTACCTCGTCCAAAGGCCCGATCCCCGCAGCTTTGAGATGTTCCGCCAGATAGTGTGCCGTATCCCGATACTCGGTGAAAATCAACACTTTGTGCTGTTTGAGGATGGGATCGGTAGTGAGCAGGCGAATAAGCTGCTGTAGCTTGTCATCCTTTGCCGGATCGAAGTCTGCCAGTTCGTCCAGGAAGCGTGCCAGTACATCCAAATCGAGCATCGTGTCCAGCACAATGCCGGTGATGTCGTACTCCTTTTCGTCCAGCAGTTCGATTTTCTTCTTGAATTCCTCAGGAATCAGGTCTTCGTCAGCATCTTCTTCCTCTGCGCCTGACCACCAACGGGCGCGTCGTTCCTCCACCCGCGCTAACAGCGTTGTATGCTGATCGGCCCAGCGTTGCGCCGTTCTGGGATTGTGGAGTTGCACAAAGTAAAGGAGCTTGAGCAGCAAATCCGCGCAACTGGCCTCGAAGGCCTGCGCGGAACTCTCAAAGCGTTTGAGCAGCAGGGTGCGGATCAGGCCAACCACCTGCTGCTGGCGGCCTTCGACCATTGGATCAATCGTAGTATCCGCGCCCCGGTAGTAATAGAGCGGATAGTAGATCGGCAAATTGAGCAGGGGTTTGTCGCGGTTGAAGGCTTCCTCCAACTTATCCAGCAACGTCCCGTAGGTTTGCACCAGCGAGTAAGGGACAACGCGCGGGGCCTGGCGTTCGGGGAACAGCACCCGATCGCCGCCGTGCTGCTGCAGGCTGCGTTTGACGTAGGCCCGGCTGCGCTGCACCACCAGCGCGCGGAACAGTTCATCCTTTGCCAGGACGCTTTCGGCGGATAGGGTATCCATCTCCACCGCGCTGCTCGTCGTATCGCCGACCAGCGCATTCAGCGCGTCCTCCATCTGGCGGAAGTGCCCACGCAGCGTGTGAATCCCCAGCGGGGCCTGGCGGAAGTAGTCCGGTTGCCGCCGCGAGAAAAGCTCGATCATATGCATCAAATCGTAGAGGCTGTTGTTGATGGGCGTCGCCGTGAGCATAAACATCTGCTTGCCCGCGACGATCTCGTAGAAGCGACGGTAGCGCTGGGAATTGATGTTACGGAAGTGATGGGCTTCGTCGATGATGATGGCGTCGGCTTCCGCCTGCACTTCCTGCATCCATTCCGGGAACTTGCCCCCGCGCAGCAGGTCGGTGTGGTTGAAAATGGCGAGATTGCTGTACTTGCCACCGGCCTGGGGCAAATATTGTTTGAGCTTAGCCTCCCACACGTCCACACGCGCCGCTTTGGGCACGAACAATGCAACGCGCTTGCGCTCAAAGAGCAGGCGTTCGATCACCATCAGGCCGATAAAGGTCTTGCCCAGCCCCACGCCATCGCACAGAAAAGCGCCATTGTGCCGCCGGGCGATCTCCATCAAGGCGTGGTAGCCTTCGCGCTGATACTGGCTGAGGATGGGGTAAATCTTGGACTCGGTCTTTTCCCACTCGCTGACCGAAAGCTCGTGGCTCTGGAAGTAGGCGAGCATCGCCCGCAGATACACCTCGAAGGGGCTGTACTCGCGGGTATGACGCTCGATGGTGCGCAGGATATCGGGCGTTACGTCCTCGGCTGCCGCCCAATGGGTCTCGTACCACTCCTGCAGGCGCTCGACCTCGCGTTGCAATTGCACGTTGAGTTCAACATTCTGTGTCAGGCCGGGGAGGGTGAAGTTACTCGATCCGACCAGCGCCGTCGAGCCGATGACGTCCAGTTTGCCGTGGGTGATGTAGGCTTTGGCGTGGAATTTCCGCTTGTTGTATACGCGGGCCTGGATTTGGCCGCTTCGGATCGCCTGCACGATGCCGGGGACGCCGGTAAGGAAGTCGTCTTCGTCTTTGGCCTTTTCAAGGCTGTCATCCAGCTTGCCCAGGATGTGCGCCATACCGGCCTGGAACGCTTTCTGGGTGCGCAGAGATACTTCGTCGCCCATCAGGATGCGAATCTGCTCGAGCTTCTGCCAGCCGCCATCCAGGGCGAGCAGGGAGCCAATCTCGAAGTACCCGGTGGCGATGTCGAAGGCGCGCGCGCTCTCCGTCCACTGGCGCAGGTAATCGACGACTTTCCAGTCGGCGTCGCTGTTATCGACGATGAAGAGGTTGGCGGCGGAGCTACGGAGTGGGTGGGTCATGGTTGTTTTTCTGCCTCCATCTCAATGAAACACCCCCGGCGGCGTTTGCGCGCGGGGGCGGGTAACGCGATTCTGATCGCGCGTATGCTCTGGCCCACTACGGCGCGGTCGTCGCCGGAAGTCGAAGCCCCGGGTGTTCACGCACTGCGGGGCTGTGTTTTGTTTCAGAGGTAAGTATAGGAGAAATGCGGAAAGGGGCAAGTCGAAATTGAGCTTACCCCCAACGGTGGCATAATCGGGCAGATCCAATACACCTCACAGTTTACCCCCTCGCCCCCAACCATTCCGCCTGCAACGTCGCCAGCCGCGCCTCGTACTCCGCCGCCAATGCCAGCAGTTCCTCGTGCTGTAACAGCCCATTCCGCACCGCCAACAACCACTCGCGGTCAGGGCGATAGACGTGGACTTCCCCTCACACCAAACTCCGCCCCTGGAACTCCGGATGCTTGTCCAGAAACTTCAACAGGCCCTCTTTCAACGCCGTCCATTGCGCCTGCGCCGCTTGTGCTTGCGGGGAATCTTCTCCATAGCTCGCACAGGCGGCATCGTAGGCTTCCTCGGCCTGCGCGAACTGGTCACGAAGCTGCTGCAACTTCTTCTCGTTCTGCGCCTGTTGGCTCACCACCGACGTGGCGACCACAGCCACGTAGGGCTTGCCGCGCTCGTCCAGGCGCGGTTCCAGGTAGCCTTCGATGATCAGATCAGAGTGATCGTCGGCGTGTGCGCGGCCCCGGTTGTATTGCCGCTCGCTGCATTGGACGCTGTAGGTCACGGCCTTGAACAGCGGCAAGCCTTTGGGGGCCGTGCTGGACGCCGGGCCGGTGACGATGCGG